>JBEPXC010000088.1:0-13508 GCA_041642035.1 Sphingobacteriia bacterium | reverse complement strand
GAAGATCCGGCAGCAGATGATTTCCAATATTTCAGGGGAACAGAACTTGACCAGAATCAGGTCTCCATAGAAGAGCGCTATAAGCGTTATAATGGCCTGGAAGGAAACAGCCCCGCTTCTAATCAAACCGATGAAGCATTCTCAACGATGGGCTCCAGATATCCCGATAATGAGGACATAAATGAAGACGGCACCTTGAATGAGTCGGAGAGATACTGGCAGTATCGTGTAAGTTTAAGACCTGAGGATATGGTGGTGGGGCAAAATTACATCACCGATAAAATGGAAGCCAGAGTAACGCTGAAGAATAAAGAAAATGATGTGGTAACCTGGTATCAGTTTAAGATTCCTTTGCGCGATCCCGATCGTCAATCCATCAATAACATCCAGGACTTTAAATCCATTCGTTTTATGAGAATGTTTATGAAAGGATTTGAAGAACCCATTATTTTGCGTTTCGCCACTCTTGAAATGGTAAGAGGCAACTGGCGTACGTTTGACCGCTCCTTAACTTCTGCGGGCGAATACGTACCCAATGATAATGAAGATGTGGCCATGGAAGTATTTACGGTGAATATTGAGGAAAACGGCACACGCGCTCCTATCCCCTACGTATTGCCTCCGGGTATTGAACGTGAACAGGACCTGGGCACCACCTCTCTACAGAGAAGAAATGAGCAATCGCTTTCCGTAAGGCTAAGCAACCTCAAGGATGGTGATGCAAGGGCTATTTATAAAACTGCAGATCTTGATATGCGTCAGTACCGCAGGCTAAAAATGTTTGCCCATGCCGAAGCCTATGGAGATGAGCTCGGCCTGCAGGATGATGATCTCACCGTATTTATCCGGTTAGGATCAGACTTTACCAGCAATTATTACGAGTATGAGGTGCCCATGAAGGTAACCTCCTGGGGTTCGGGTCCCAATCGAAATCTGGTATGGCCCTCGGAGAATGAGTTTGATATCCAGCTTGAGAAACTCACCGACCTGAAGCTTCAAAGAAATATTCTTTCGCGGGAGGCATCCAGCGGCGTGAGCCTTAATACCCCTTATAGTGAAAGGGATGGAGAAAATATCATTACGGTTATTGGCACTCCTACCCTTAGCAATGTAAAGGTGATTATGATCGGGGTAAGAAATCCGCGTAAGACCTTCAGCCGAACCATTGATGACGGACAACCCAAGTCAGCAGAAATCTGGTTGAATGAATTGAGGCTGTATGAATTTGAAGACCAGGGAGGTTGGGCTGCTACCGGAAGAATGAACGCGCAACTGGCTGATCTGGGTAATCTTACTCTCGTGGGTTTTACCAGTACCCCCGGCTTTGGAAGTATTGAGCAGAAAGTAAATGATCGCAGCAAGGAATTCGTAAGATCGTATGATGTGGCCTCAAACCTTGAGTTGGGAAAATTATTTCCTGAAAATTTTGGCTTACGGGTGCCATTTCATTTCAGTTTCTCCGAATCCTTTACTGATCCCCAATACAACCCCTTAAATCCAGACATCCTCTTTAAGGATGACCTGGATTCTTATGAAACAGAAGCCGAACGTGATTCGGTGGTCGTTATTGCAAGGGATTATGTGCGTAGAAAGAATTTCAATTTCACCAATGTAGGAAAAAGTAAGCTTACCCCCGGGGGTAAGAACAGGTTTTATGATATAGAGAATTTCGATTTTACCTATACCTATTCGGAATTATTTTCACGAAACATCAATACCGAATACGATTTGCAGAAAATGTGGCGGGGGGCTTTAGGATACACCTGGCAGTTAACGCCCAAAAACGTGACCCCCTTTTCTTCTGTCTCCTTTTTATCGGCCAATGCATTTAGAATTATTCGCGACTTCAACTTCTACTATTTGCCCCGGGTGGCAACTTTTCGAACCACCATCAACCGCAGGTATGCTGAAAGCCTGATGCGCGATAAGAGTGATTATCAAATCATCATTGAACCCAATCATGTTAAGATGTTTTCCTGGGACAGATTATATGATCTCCGATGGGATCTTACCCGTACCCTTAAGCTTGAATTTCAGGCCACCAACAATGCCCGTATAGATGAACCAGAAGGAAGAATTAACCGAAACGACGATGACTACTCACTCATAAGAGATACCATCATTCAGAATATACGTTCGATGGGACGTACGACCTTCTATACCCATCGGACTAATCTTACGTATACGATTCCTGTTAACAAACTACCCCTGCTCGACTGGGTAACTGCCAATGCAGGTTACACAGCCAATTTTGACTGGCAAGCGGCTCCTTTGGCAGCAGTACAACTTGGAAATACCATTGAAAACGCCAATACCAAAAGATTAAATGTCAACGCAAATTTTGTGAATCTGTATAATAAAATAGGCTTTTTGCGAAATATCAATCAAAAGGGAATGACGCGCTCCCCCCAAAGAGGACAGCAACGTCCCTCCGCTCAGCAACAAAATGCCACTACAGATGAAGACACCAATTTTGCAAAGGTAATGGCAGAGGGATTTGTACGCATGCTTATGGGTTTCCGAAGCTTGAGTATCAATTATTCTGAGAGCAATGGGACCAGATTACCCGGATTTACAAAAGCACCAGATGTACTGGGAATGAACTGGAACCCGGATCAGGATGGATATGGTGCACCAGGTTACGGATTTATTTTTGGCAGCCAACAAGACATCCGGAACAATGCGATTAAGTATGGTTGGATCACCTCTGATCCCATGCTCAATCAGGCCTACACCACAAACCTTACCCAAAACATTACGGCACGCTCACAGTTTGAGCCTTTACCCAATATGAAGATTGAATTTACCGCCTTACGAAATTATGCACGTTCTCATGCTGAATACTTTAAAGCAGATGAAGAGGGTAATTTCGATTCTTTCAGTCCTCAAACAACGGGTAATTTCAGCATCTCCTTCTTTAGCCTTCCTACTGCCTTTAACACAGATGATTCCACCTCGCAGGCCTTTGAAGATTTCAAAGCCAACAGAATCATTATTGCCCGCAGGCTGGATAGTGAAAACCCCAACAGCTTAAACCAGGTTGACAGCACGGGCTTTCCTATGGGTTATGGCTCTAGCTCGCAGAATGTAATGATACCGGCCTTCATGGCAGCTTATGCCGGATGGGACCCATCGACATCTAAAACCAATCCTTTCCTGAAAATTCCTATGCCCAACTGGCGATTAACCTATGATGGATTATCAAAAATTGATTTCATCCGAGAATATTTCCAGACCATAACCATTGCTCATGGCTATCGCAGCACTTTTAGTATAGGTTCATACAGAAGCATTGGTAACTTTCGTGAAAGTGATGGTTTTCCTTCTGCGACAGATAACACAGGGGATTTCATTCCGGAATATGAAATCGCACAGGTAAGCATTAGTGAACAGTTCAGTCCGCTAATCAGCCTTGACATGACATGGGTAAACAGCCTGATGACCCGTTTTGAATACCGCAGCTCACGCAATATTGGCCTCAGCTTTGCCAACAACCAGGTTACCGATGTGAAAACCCGTGAAATAATCATTGGAACAGGCTATAGGTTTCAGGATTTGGCCTTCAATCTTGCCACCGGGAACAACACCCAGCGCATTCAAAGTGACCTGGTGTTAAGACTTGACCTAAGCTTCAGAAAGAATATTACCGTATTGCGCAAAATTGTGGAGCAAGTGGATGTAATATCGGCCGGACAAAATGCCCTGGGAATAAATTTCTCTGCCGATTACCAGGTAAGCTCACGGGTAACCATGCGCCTGTTTTACGACAGGAATGTTACCAATCCGTTTATTTCCAACCAGTTTAAAACGGCTAATACCCATGCGGGATTCAGTTTCAGATTTATGCTCATGTAACACTATGCCCTGGCATTAACGGCAATAGTGAGGGGAATCCTCCCAGATTACAAACCAAGGATGTATTGTAAAAGTCGGGCCCAGGGCCTAAGCCTTGAGTTCTGTTAAACCTAATGCTGTTGGGATCAAATGTATAGAGTTTCCAGGGATGAAAATTGGTATGCGTTCCATAGGAACCCAACATCCCTGTCAGACCATAATGGTTTTAATTGTATTCAGCAACAGGTTTTGAATGGAATTTGAACTGATTCCTGAAATTTTCAAGCTCATGCTTTAAGGAGAGTTGGGGATCCATCATGAGTTGATTAATCAACAGGTCAGGCTTTAGTATTCTTTGGTATGGACCAGTATCCTTATTGCCGCATCTGACTATTTCCATATAAGGATATATTTCCTTAAGTGTTTCTGTAATTTCAGCAACAGACATATTTTTCTCTACCAGATTATAGGTGCCGGGATTTACATTTTCTTTTTCAAGGATTAAATTTGCCAATACCTGAGCTACTTTATCAATGTGTATAAAAGACCGCACCTGACTGTCTTTACCGGTTATCCTAATCCTCCCCATGAAGTTTATTTCAAACATAAATCTGTTGATGAGCGATTCAAATCTTACACTTGGACTATAACCATATACGTTAGAGCATCTGATGATATAGGTTTCCATGTTCGATTTTAGCTGCTCAACTTCCTTTTCTCCCTTAAGCATACTTTTAGCATATAAGGATGCCGGTTTTACCCAGGTAGTCTTTTCTATAGGTTTATTCGAGTAGCCATATACAGCATCCGTACTTAGGTAAATAAATTTATTAATCTTATTCTTTTCACTGTAGTATACCAATTCTGAGGTGCCCCAGTGGTTAATCTGATCAAAAAGATGCTCGTTTTCTTTCGAAAAGGACGATACAGCCATGCCGGCAAGATGGTAAACCACGTTTACACCAGTCAATGCTTCCGACAATCTTCGGGTATCCAGTAAATCGGCATTGATAAAATCAAGTTTCTCACGATTGATCCGGTCATCAAGGAATAGGTTGTAATTTCGGCGACATAGATTGTCATATACTATGATATTATCAATCTGAGGGTTTTTGATGAGCCTATAAATGAGTTCATTCCCTATATACCCTGCACCACCAGTTACTAAAACCTTCATCTGTTTCCTATTAAGTTGAATATATGATGGCAAAGTTAATTAAAAGATTTGCCTGCTCTTACCGACGGAATAATATATTCCCTGGGCAGCATATTTATTGAAGTTAACAATCACACAAACAGCTCTCTAAACTTATTAACAAAAGCAGATGAATGAAAAATATTATTTCCTACAGGGATAATTTGCCCCTTACGCCTGCTTTGCCGTTAAGTTAGTAACTTTGCACTCTGAAATTTTTTGATTTTCACCAACAATTATCTCACCCCTGTTGTTGTAGAAGTACCAGAAAATAAGGAGCATTTATACAGTGAGTTTACCATAAAGAGTATTAACAACGGGTGATTGCCTGCGTACAACATGAAGGTTCCCAATAATAGATTAAACATTCCAGGCCTGACTGAATGGTTTACCGTAAGGTCGCATCCCTTTATAATAAGTGGGCCCTGCAGTGCCGAAAGCCGGGAGCAGGTTCTTGCCACGGCTTCCCTCTTGCATGAAACAGGTATTGTTTCAGCATTCAGAGGGGGCATCTGGAAGCCCCGAACCCGGCCCAATGAATTCGAGGGTCATGGTACCCCGGCCTTAAAATGGCTCACAGAAGTCCGTGAAAAATATGGATTTCCTCTGGCAGTAGAGGTAGCCACTCCTGCTCATGTAGAGGCTTGTTTAAAGGAAGGTATTGATATGCTATGGGTGGGAGCCCGCACCAGCGTTAACCCATTTTCCATACAAGAGCTTGCGGGGGCTCTTCGCGGAGTAGATGTTCCCTTAATGGTAAAGAATCCTTTAAATCCTGACCTGGGATTATGGGTGGGTGTCATTGAGCGATTCCTTAATGTAGGCATAAAAAAAATAGCTGCTGTGCATCGGGGATTCGACACCTACGAGAAGGGTCGCTATAGAAATGAACCCTTGTGGGAAATTCCGGTAAAATTGAAAAGCCTTTTCCCTAAACTACCCATTATATGTGATCCCAGCCATATAGCCGGAAAGAAAAGCCTCTTGTCTGAGATCATGCAGCGTGCCCTGCTTCTGGATGTGGATGGCTTTATGATAGAGTCGCATTACAATCCTCTCCTTGCCCTAACCGATGCTGCTCAACAGGTTAATCCCGCTGAATTGGCCAACATGATTGGCCAGCTACAAATACCAAGGGCCTCAGAAGGGAATCCATGTAAAGAGTTGGAATTGCTCAGGAGCAGAATTGATGAACTCGACAATCAGCTTATTCAACTGTTGTCTACTAGAATGCATGTGGTAAATGACATTGCTAAAGTTAAAAAGGAATGTAAAACGACCATTTTACAAATAAGAAGATGGAATGATATTGTAGAAACACGCACTGAGGAAGGAATGAAAAAGGGACTGGGAAAAGATTTTATGCGAAACCTGCTCGATCTGATTCATAAAGAATCTATTGAAATACAATCGAAAATTATTTCCTGATGCCTTGCAAGGGAAGGTTTAACCTGGCTAACTGAAACACGAAACAAACTATTCACACAAAAATAACAACCATCATGAGTAAAACCCTGGTAACAGATCTTGGAGAATTTGGCCTTATCGACCGATTGACAGAAAAAATAAAACATCATCATAAAGAGACCCTGAAAGGTGTTGGAGATGATGCAGCAGCTATTACCAGCGAAGAAGGAGACAATATCAGCCTGCTTACCAAAGATTTGTTGGTGGAAGGGGTGCATTTCAACATTATGTACACCCCGTTGAAGCATCTGGGATATAAAGCCATTGCAGTTAATCTTTCGGATATTTATGCCATGAATGGAGTTCCCACCCATGCCATTGTGGGCATTGCCATCTCGAGCAAGTATACGGTAGAAGCCCTGGAGGAGATTTATGAAGGCATGATGCTGGCCTGCGATAAATTTAAGGTAGACCTAGTAGGAGGCGACACCACCAGTAGCCAGGGCGGCCTTACCATATCCGTAACCATTATGGGTAAAGTGGCTAAGAAGGACATCACCTACCGCTCGGGAGCACAGGCAGGTGATCTTATTTGCGTAAGTGGAGACCTGGGGGCTGCCTATGCCGGACTGCTGATACTCGAAAGAGAAAAGGAGGTGTTTAAAGCCAACCCTGAGATGCAACCCAATATTGGACAGTACAGCTATATCCTGGAACGTCAGCTTAAACCAGAACCCCGAAGAGATATCACTGAGTTGCTGAAGCAGTTGGAGATAATACCTACAGCCATGATCGACATCTCTGATGGTTTGGCATCAGAAATTATGCACATATGCAAGGCCTCAGGCACAGGAGCCGTTATTTATGAAGAGAAATTACCCGTTGACATGCAAACGGCCGCAACAGCCCATGAATTTAAAATAGATCCTACTACCTTTGCCCTCAATGGTGGCGAAGATTATGAGTTATTGTTTTGTATTCAGCAACAGGATTTTGAGAAAATAAAAGACAATGAAAAAATCCGCATCATAGGGCATATTGAAGAAAACCCCGGACAGACTGATATGGTAAGCACTTCGGGAAATATAATTACCCTTAGAGCCCAGGGATGGGATTCTTTCAGGGAGGAGTAGTTTGCAAACCATTGATAACACGGGAATGAAAGCCTATAGACAACCGGATTCATCCCTTATAAAAGGGCGTAAATCTGCTGTCGTTTTCCCCCGGACAGTTTAATAGACATTTATCAACAAAGGAAAAATCAACAGGACACATTGGCGAAGAAAAAGTTTTATGTAGTATGGGATGGCCATGAAAGAGGGGTGTTTAGCAGCTGGAAAGACTGTGAGCGCGCTATAAAGGCCTATCCGGGTGCAAAATACAAATCGTTCGAAAACGAATCGCAGGCGCATAAAGCCATACAGGATTCGTATTATAAATATGTAGGGAAAAATGCCCGTCCGGCCCAGCCAGCCAACCCAAATGCGGGAGGCGGACCTATAGCCCAAAGCATCGCGGTAGATGCAGCCTACAGTTCGGCTTCCAAAAACATGGAATACCAGGGGGTTTATACCGCCGACAAAAGCCTTTTGTTTAGAATAGGCCCTTTGCCCAAAGGAACAAATAATGTTGGAGAATTTTTGGCCATTGTTCACGCCCTGGCCCTTTGTAAAAAAAACAACATCACCTTACCCATCTATACCGATAGCCAGACTGCCATGGCCTGGGTGCGCAACAAGAAAGCAAAAACCACCTTACTGGAGGAGTCGGACAATGAAAAGCTCTTTGATTATATCGACAGGGCTGAGAACTGGCTTAAACAAAACACCTGGCCCAACAAAATCCTCAAATGGGATACCCGAAACTGGGGGGAAATACCGGCAGATTTCGGTAGAAAATAATAGTATCTTTGGTGAAATATTCTGGTCATATGAAAGGTGTTCGCCACATTTTTCCGGTTATTATTTTATTGCTGTTTTCCTTTACCGCTCATGCACAACTGATGCTGGGGGGCATGCCCCAAGGTCTGCTAAACAAAGAAAAGACAGGGAAAATAAGTTTTCATACAGTTGATCCCGGAAAATTATCCCAATATATTGAAGAGGATAAAATGCTCGATACCCTTACCGAAATCCCCTGGCGGTTTGGTAAAAACATCCGTGTAAACATCTCACCTGAAAATGCAGGTTCCTGGATTGTATCGTCGGAAAGACTCAAAATCTGGCAAACAGGACTCTATTCACCCGGTGCGGTCAGTATTAACCTTGTTTTTTATCCCTTTAGAATACCCCATGGAGCTAAGCTGTTTGTCTACAGCAAAGACGGAAGTGAGATCCTGGGGGCTTTTGATCATCGCAACAATCAGGAAGATGGTTATTTTGCCACCAGCCTGATATTTTCTGATTCTATTGTTGTTGAATACCAGGAACCCACCAATGCTGAGTTTAAGGGCCAGCTGGCGATAGAGCAGGTTACCCATGGATACCGCCATCCCCGGGTTTTTACGGAAAAACTCTTCGGAGATGCAGGCAGTTGTAACATCAATGCAAGTTGCGATGTGGCGCAGGCGTATGCCAATCAAATCCGTTCTGTGGCTTTGTTGCTGGTAGAAAGTAATTCTTTCTGCACAGGCACCTTGATCAACAATGTAAGGGAAGATGGCAGCCCTTATATTCTTTCGGCCAACCACTGTTACAGAACACCATCAACGGTTGTCTTCTGGTTTAACTGGGATAGTGAAACCTGCAACAATCCAGCAACCATACCAGCCCATCAGGCACTTTCGGGTGCTTCTCACAGAGCAAAATATGCGTATGATATAAGCGCAAAGACCGGATCTGATTTTTGGCTGATGGAGATGAATCACCTGCCTCCCTATGAATACAACCTATTTTATTCGGGCTGGAATCGCGCCACAGATCCCCTGGAGTTTGATTCTGTAGTAGGAATCCATCACCCCAGCGGTGATATTAAGAAGTTTTCATGGTCGACCGACAGCATTCAACCCTGGGGCTACGGAGCAACTAATGTTGCTTTTGATACACATTGGCGGGTGAGATCATGGGATGAGGGCACCACTACCGAAAGCGGTTCTTCAGGTTCTGCCCTGTTTGATCATAAAGGAAGAATCATAGGACAGTTGCATGGTGGATATGCAGCATGCGGCAATACCGAACCTGACTGGTACGGCAGATTTTGTATCTCCTGGGAAGGAGGAGGAACAGAGACTACTGATCTTAAATCCTGGCTGGATCCCAACAACAGTAACATCAAAACCATTGAGGGATATCAACCGGTATTTCATTTGCTGGCATCCTCGGTAAACAATCCTGAAGGAGGAACTATTGATGCTTCCTTTTATGTAATGGAAAACCATAGTCACACCTTTTATATAACCACCGCAACCGGGCATATTTTAATGGATGTGCTGGTAGATGGGGTTAGTGTGGGTGCAGTTACCAGCTACAGCTTTGACAATGTAACAGGCAACCACACCATAAAAGCGGTGTTTGATACCCAAACCTATACCCTCACAGCCACAGCAGGCACAAACGGCAGCATCGACCCACAGGGTGAAATTGCAGTGGAGCAAGGGACAAGCCAGAGCTTCAGCATAACTCCCGATGAGGGCTACTATATTCAGGATGTGCTGGTAGATGGGGTTAGTGTGGGTGCAGTTGGTACTTATACCTTTGACAGTGTCATCGGCAACCACTCTATTGAAGCAGTATTTGCCATCCACACCTATACCATCACGGCCACAGCAGACACAAACGGAAGCATCGACCCACAGGGCGAAGTTGTAGCGGAGCATGGGACAAGCCAGAGCTTCAGCATAATTCCCGATGAGGGTTACTATATTCAGGATGTGATGGTAGATGGGGTTAGTGTGGGTGCAGTTGGTACTTATACCTTTGACAGTATCATCAGCAACCACTCTATTGAAGCAGTATTTGCCATCCACACCTATACCATTACGGCCACAGCAAGCACAAACGGAAGCATCGACCCACAGGGAGAAGTTGTAGCGGAGCATGGGACAAGCCAGAGCTTCAGCATAATTCCCGATGAGGGTTACTATATTCAGGATGTGATGGTAGATGGGGTTAGTGTGGGTGCAGTTGGCACTTATACCTTTGACAGTGTCATCGGCAACCACACCCTTGAAGCAGTATTTGCCATCCACACCTATACCATCACGGCCACAGCAGGCACAAACGGAAGCATCGACCCACAGGGAGAGGTTGTAGTGGAGCATGGGACAAGCCAGAGCTTCAGCATAATTCCCGATGAGGGTTACTATATTCAGGATGTGATGGTAGATGGGGTTAGTGTGGGTGCAGTGTCTTTATATGAATTCGTAAACCTTACCGAGGACCACACCATACATGCCATGTTTGAGCAAACGAGCTTTGAGGTAATATTTGATGTGGTTAGTGAAACAGGTCCCGCTATTTCCAATGCTATCGTCACCTTATCCGATATTATGAATGAAGCAGGGAATTACCTCTTTAGCAGTATCATCCCGGGCAGCTATCCCTTTACGGTGACCTGTGATAAATATTTTCCGGCTGAGGGGGTGGTGGTTGTTGAAGATGCCGACGTACACATATCCATCATTCTGTTGATAGATGATACTACAGTGGAAGAGGAGCCATCAAAAAAAGTGAGGGTGTATCCCAATCCTTCCAGAAATGTATTTACGGTGGAATCGGCTGCTGAAATAAGAAGATTGCAATTGGTGGATCTTACGGGCAGAGTAGTACTTGACCGATCAACCCTTAACCCTTATACCATGCGAATTGAGACAGGTGCTCTGCAAGAGGGATTCTATATACTTCGCATTGAACTGCCCCAGGGTATCATTCAACAAAAAATACAGATAAATCCATAATTTGCTGAAAAAGCTTTTAGCGAAGTAAAAAAAACGTAATTTTGCACACCTTAAAGGCTCCGTAGTTCAATTGGATAGAATAGCAGATTCCGGTTCTGTCGGTTGGGGGTTCGAGTCCCCCCGGAGTCACCCCACCACCCTGCCACGGCAGGGTTTTTTATTGTCTATCAGCGAGTTAGCCCGTTTTTGTTGATCGAATGATCGGTTTTGTTACTCTCTGTTAATCAAATAATTAACTATCTAACACAATTTGTGAGAACTACATACGAACTGTTGGTCGTTGGTGTTGCGAACTGGGGGAATGCTCCGGTACATCTTGGGTCACACAGGTGTATGTCAAGATCGTATTTGAAAAGCTTGATGCCGACCTGAAGCGCCTTAATATTCAGGGTTTGTAACTCATATTGTTGAGCCTTACCAGCTCGGCCAGCATGGTTATGTTGCCGCGCTGGTGTTTTTCGCTAAGGGTATACTCTGCCCGCTTCTCCCCCGATAGTTGTATCTGCACGCCCGTGCCGTTCATCACTGTGCTTATTGCTGTTATCTGCTCAGCGCTAAGAAAGAGATCGGCTGTTTCCAGTACCATACCCCCGCTGAGCACCTCCTGTTTGGTATCGCTGAAGGTGAATTGAGCACGATCGCCCTGGTCGTTGACAAGGATTGCCTGGTCCATGAATATCCATTCAGAACCGAAGAACTGGAATACTACCCTACCCGTGTTAATGTTTCCCTGTTTTATGAAATATACCTCCACGTTTGGGTCGTAATAATACATTACAGCTGACAGTAGATCGCGGTGCCGGTAATAGGTGATACCCGTAAACTTGTCGTGCCGGGTGTAAAATACCTGGTTGGGGTTAGCGTTGTATGGCTCAAACCCGTGGTGGGTGGTGGTGCACGATGCCGCCACGACCATTAATAGTATAATTGCTTTTTTCATGATAGGTTGAAAATTTGTATTTTACAAATTTAATGTTTTTGATATATACCATAACCACCTAAAGTGGCTTGCGTTAATTTAATAAAGAGTCCTTGTTTAAATTGCGTTTATCTGAAATTGTTTGTGTTTTTTGTTTTATATTTGGTATAAAAAAATCTTATAAGCGCAGAAGAAAAATGCCTTATGGCGGTTAACATTCCCTCAGATAGCAATGGCAGGTTAAATACAGAGGATTTGGGCAAGCATCTTAACGGACCAACAGTAAAAAGTATGACCCACTAGCCAGGCATCAAAGTACTTATGAAAAAAGAAGTCCATAATGTATTTTACTGCTTTTGGATAGAAGGGATAGTATGAATTTGAATTATGTTAAACGCAACCTCTTTTTAACATGACAATAGCTATTGATTTTGATGGTACGTGCGTAACGCACGAATTTCCAAGACTAGGAAAAGATATAGGAGCTGTACCCGTATTGAAAGAGCTGGTGGATATTGGGCATCATTTGATTTTATTTACCATGCGATCTGATATTTCTTATGCTGAAAGCAATGAGGGAGAAATGCTTATTGCACCGGGCAATTATCTGACAGATGCCATAAACTGGTTTAAAAGGCATAATATACCCCTATATGGCATTCAACAGAACCCAACACAACACACCTGGACAACTTCACCCAAAGTTTATGCAGATTTGTATATTGATGACTCTGCGCTGGGATGTCCTTTAACCATGTCTTTAGAAGAGCCTCGCCCCTTTGTGGACTGGATTAAAGTAAGAGAGATATTAAAGAAGTCCGGTTATCTAAAATCAAACTAATTCTAAACCCATGGAGTATATTTTGATAAGGAAATAAATATTCAACCCGATATTTCGGTGCCATGCTACAATCTTTACCTGGTTTACCACAGGCAGATTGTATTCTAAAAAAACCATCCTTGTTTTGTGTTAGTTCTCCCCGGCGGTCCAAATAACAGCGCCTTTAATGTGCTCCATAAAAAGGGGGTTATCGTATAATTGTTCCGGATGGCCCAGGGCGGTCTGAAAGATACGCCCCTGCCCCACATATTTGTACCATACCAGTGGGTGATCTCCCATGCGATAAATGGCTCCTCCCGGTTTGTTGTGATCAACATTATAGCTTGATTCATCTATGGAGATGAGAACATTGACATCACTGCGAGGATTGCGGTCAAAACTGTACCATTCATCTTCAATCACCCAGATAGAATCGGGG
>JBEPXC010000087.1:0-13823 GCA_041642035.1 Sphingobacteriia bacterium | reverse complement strand
TGATGTGCTGGAGTTTCATGTTGCCCACCAGGAGAACATGGGCATGTCGAGTATATTCCGTCACGATACCGAAAGTGGAAAGACAGAACAGGTGCAGGCTGTCTCCCTGGATGAATACGTTAGCCAAATGGGTATAACACAGATCGACTTTATCAAAATAGACATTGAAGGAGCCGAAATATATGCCTTAAAAGGAATGATAGAAAGCCTGCGGAAATACAAACCCATCCTTATGGTTGAAATCAGTGAAGATGTATTGCCCAACACTGACTTTCAGATGAATGACATAGCCTCCATCCTTAATGAACTGAACTATTCCCAGAAGGCCCTGGACAAAGAGGGGAAAACCCTGGAAATGGCTAAGGACCTCCCGAACAATTACCATAATTATGTTTTTATCCCCGGCAAGGCATAAAAAGTATACCCCGGTAAAAGCTGGTCGTATATCGCCTTCTTTAACCTGATGTCAATGCTCAGGATTATAAAATAATGTAATTAACAAATTTGATTGTATTTCATCGTTTATAATCCATAACTTTGAATCAATATTAAACACCCAAATCGATAATCGACAGTCATCTATCGCTGTTTATCACCAACCCACCTCCCCTGAATTTTGCCTGACTTACTATTTGCAATTTGCAAATCGTTATGTGCTTCCTCCCATATGGAATGTATTGAGTGAAACTTTATCAATAGCACAACTCAAAATGAAATCATACCTATTCATGGTGATTATGGGAACGGCCATAATATTTCAATGCTATGCAAATGCTGCATTAAGCAAGAGAAAACAGTGCAACCATTTATCTTTTTTTACGCTTCCTTCTGGTTCTTCCCATTCGTTGCATAAAAGTCAAAAAGTACTTCTATTGATTGACTCAACCAATCAATCCCTTGACATCGGGGATTTCCCTGCCATCAATAACAGGCTAATTCTTAACCCCTATAGCAGATCTCATCTAAACAAAGCTCATCCAAATCCTAAAGAAGAAGAAGCAGCATATAAGATCGGGCAATTTGGTTACCATATCGCGGCAGTTTATTCATTAACCATGTTAATGATAGCCATTTTCATTGATATTTATTATTCGCGTGCCCAAACTCTGCAGTTAAAAAGCCAATTGGATTTACAAAACCAGCAAGAAATAAAACTGATGCAAATTGACAATGCCAAAAGCTATTTTCTAACACAGGTTTGTCAGGAATTATGTAATCCCCTAATCATGATAATAGAACCTGTACAACAATTAATACAAAATGATAAAACCAGTAAAGAACACAAAACACTGCTCAATATTGTTCTTCATAATTCAAGACATATGCTGTTTCTAACCCACCAGATTCTCGAGCTGGCAAAAACAGAAAGCGGAGAAATGGATTTCATTGTGGAGCAGTTTGAATACACTACATGTCTGGGGGCAGATGAGTATCTTAACGAACCCTTAAATTTAGACGAGCTCAAACTACATGTAAAGCACCAACCAGAAAGGAACATTGAAAAATCAGGCCATACAGAATCATGTTTAGGTCAAAGATCCGAAAAAGATTGCAACCCCTTATGCAAGGATGAGTTCCTGCAAAAGATTCGTTATCTGATGGAAGAACATTATAGAGATGATCAGTTTGGAGTAGAGAAACTCAGTGAGTTTATGTGCATGAGTCGCAACCACTTATACCGAAAGGCCAAAAGCCTCACCCATCAATCTCCCAATGAATTAATCCGTAATTTCCGCCTGCAAAAGGCCGGTGAGTTGCTCACTCACTCCCCTGAAAATGTAACCCAGGTTTGCCTTGAGGTGGGATTCAACAATCTCTCCTATTTCAGTAAATGTTTCCATGCTTTTTACGGACAGTATCCCTCAAGCTACCGCAAAACAGGTAGGCCCCTTGCGTGATGGATTCAAGAAAACATCCCTATTATTTTTCTCTTCTGCTTCTCGATTGATTCAGGTTACAAAAGTGTCAAATTTGGATACATAAGTGTCAGATTTTAACCCGAAAACCCAATATTTTTACCCGCCTATTTAATCTTTATTCATCCTAAATTTCAATATCATGAAGAGAATCGGCATTTACGCAGCACTCATTATCCTTGCAAGCCTTACCATGGTTTCATGTGATAAGGATCAGGAGATCTTCTCATCAGAAGAAATGGAAAATCTAAAATCGGGCAGGCATAATGGCATCCACGCCCGAACCATTTTTCTTAGTCCGGAAGGCCCGGATTGCGATACGGATAACCTCATGGCTGCCATTAAACAAGCCCAGGAAATGGGACCGGGCGCTATAATCTTTCTCAGGCAGGGCGTTTACTATTTCGACAGAATAGAACTTTACAATTTCCGGGGAACCATCAGAGGCGAAGGGATAGGCAAAACCATTATCAAGCCTCATCCCGACGGCATCAATATGCCCGTTTACGAACCTCCACTTGATGTCCAACCTTTCTTCTTCAACTTCTACGGAGGCGATTTCACTGTGGATAACCTTGAATTTCTTATTGATAAGGAAGATCCTGTTAAAACCTATGAATACTCAAACGGCGATATTGTGAATGTTATGGGCGCGGTAATTTGGATTTCGGGCCTTGATGAGGAAAACAACACCGCCAATTCCCGCTTCTCCAATCTTTGCTTAAAAGGAAAAATGATTTATGTTACTGATCGTTTTCCCAGCAATATGGACAATGGCATTTATTTTGGATTTAGTCACAATGGCTTTCCAATTGAAGGCAGGCATATTATACAGAACTGTCATATTGAATCTGCTGAAACGGCTGTGATCGCTTTCGGAGCCATCAACAGCAATTTTACTTTTGGCGGAAGCCCCAGCCATGGGAATACCATTTCAGAAGTGTATAATGGATTCTTTCTATTAAATAACAACAACTCCAGCTTCATGATAAGCCACAATAAAATTCAAAAAGTTCTAAAGTATGCAGGAATAGGTGTTCTTCAATTATCAGAAGCCGTTTATTCCCCCTTTGTTCATGCAGGTCAATGCAATTTTAATTTCCAAAACAATGAAATCCAGGTGGAAGAAAATGAATACGCTGATGGCTTTAATCTAAGTGATTTCGCAGGCACAGTCAATGACCAGGAGCGTTCAAAATTTACAATTCTCAAAAACCATATAACCCTTACCGGGTATGCTCAGGCGGCATTAAACCCCTATTATGCCTATAATGGTAATTTTACCCAAAATACAATTTGCGGCCAGTCCTACTGGGGCATTGTTATGGAAGGAGGAACATCAGACTGGAAAATCATAAATAATAACTTCGACAATTTCACTACCGATTGGGTTGATATTGCCTTGGGTCCAAATACTCATGACAATAAACTTGTCAACAATGGAGATATAAGTGTGTATGACGGGGGGCAAAACAATACCATTTTAGGTCCACATGTCAAGTCCAATGAAATAAACCCCAAATTCACAGAACATAAAATAGCAAGATCATACAAAGACCAGGGTCCTTTAGGCTTTGATATGCCATAAGCCTCTGGATTATCATAAAAAATTCCAGTATTTAAACCCGACAGCTCATTCCCCCCTGTCGGGTTTTATTGTGCAGTTTTAGCAATTTTCATTGCCCCAATTGGTTCAGGTATATTACTTTTGCATCTACACATTTCCTGAAAACAAATCCTATGCATAATCATTCAGAACAACTGCAACTTATATCCGATCTTTTCACACAATGGAGTGGAGAAATTCCCAGTGAAATAATCTCCCTGCCCCCTTCGGGCTCCGATCGCAAATATTTCCGCATTCCGTATTCCAAAGGCACTGTTATTGGCGCCTACAACCCTATCGAACAGGAAAATAATGCCTTCCTGAGCTTCACAAAGCACTTTCTCAAACAGAATCTCAGTGTTCCCCGCATATTGGCTGAAGACCCTAAGAATTTCATATACATGCAGGAAGATCTGGGTGATACGACCCTTTTCTCACTTTTGCCCCATACCCGCGAACAGGTGCTGTTTAAACAGCCTGTTATGGAGCATTACTACAAGATTCTGGATCAACTCCCCCGCTTTCAAATCATAGGAGCCCAGGGACTGGATTTCTCGGCATGTTTCCCCCGGCATGCCTTTGATCGAAATTCGATGATGTGGGATTTAAACTATTTCAAGTATTACTTTCTTAAACTGGCAGGGATTCTTTATGATGAACAGAAGCTGGAAGACGATTTTCAGGCACTGTGCGATTATCTGCTCGAAGCCGACAGCGATTTCTTTCTCTACCGCGATTTCCAATCGCGCAACATCATGATTCGCGATGCACAGCCTTGGTTTATCGACTATCAGGGCGGTAGAAAAGGAGCTTTGCAATACGATCTTGCCTCATTGCTTTATGATGCCAAAGCCAACATACACCCTCAGCAGCGTGAAGAACTGCTGGATTATTATATCCAGTCGGTAAAAAAACACATCGATATTGATGCCCAAAGCTTTAAGGATCATTTTTATGGATTTGTGATTATCCGCATCATGCAAGCTATGGGTGCCTATGGCTTCAGGGGCTTTTACGAAAAAAAACCGCTGTTCCTGCAAAGCATTTTCTATGCCAAGCGCAACCTGCTCTGGTTGCTTGAAAACAACAAAGTGCCTGAAAGAACCCCCTATCTGCGCCATATACTCTACCAGATCATTGCCTCTCCCTACCTGAAGAAATACGATATCCCTTCATCGGGATTAAAAGTAAGCATCCGGAGTTTCTCTTACCGCAAAGGATTTCCTGTTGATGAATCAGGAAATGGAGGTGGCTTTATGTTCGATTGCCGCAGCCTGCCCAACCCGGGCAGAGAGATGAAGTATAAAACGCTGACCGGAAGAGACCAGTCGGTGATAGATTACCTGGAAAAAGAAACCGCCGTGAAAGAATTTCTGGATGGTACCGCCTCGCTGGTAGAGAAATCTGTTGAGGCTTACCTGGCCCGAGGGTTTACCCATCTTATGGTAAGCTACGGCTGCACCGGAGGACAACATCGCTCGGTATACAGCGCCGAAAAGCTGGCAGAAAAACTGGCTAAAAAATACAATGTAACCATCGATCTTCAGCACAACGAACAGCTGTCGTGGCCTTCATAATTTTTCATCAAAGGCAAAAAAAAGCTACTGTAGCAGGATGAAAAAACTCATGAAATTTTATTACCTTCAGGTATATGTATCCTTTTCAATGATCAGCCATGTCAAAAAAGATCTGTAAAACAAATAAAGAAGAAAACCCGCGAAAGGCAAAGTATAGTTGCAAAAAGTGCGGACTCACTGCTGCAAAAGAAAAACATCTTTGCAAACCAAAAGAAATATAACCCCCATGCACAAAGCAATGATTCTTGCTGCCGGCTTAGGCACACGTCTGCAACCCCTTACCAACACCCTTCCCAAAGCCCTGGTTGAGCTCGAAGGCAAGACCTTACTCCAGCGGGCGGTAGATAAACTCACCGGAGCCGGCATTACATTCATTGTCATCAACATCCATCACTTCCCGCAATTGATGCGAGCCGCTATAGACCAGCTCGATACCAAAGGAGCGCAAATCGTTATATCAGATGAAAGCGAAAAATTGCTCGATACCGGGGGTGGCTTGTTGAAGGCAGTTGATCATTTCAGGGGAGAGGAACCTTTTGTGGTGCATAATGTTGATATTATTTCTGATGTTGATCTGCAGGATATGTTGCAGGCCCATTTGCGCGAAAACGCACTGGCAACCATTGCCGTGAGCCGGCGCGAAACACAGCGCTACTTCCTGTGGGACAACAACAGGCTTTGTGGCTGGAAAAATCTACAAACAGGGCAAACCATACAGTGCTACACGCCTCAACAAGAACCGGAACAACTGGCCTTTAGCTGTATACACATCATCAACCCCCGGATATTTTCCCTGATAAACGAAGCGGGAGCATTCAGCATTAATAAGGTATACCTGCGTCTGGCAGAGAAACATCATATTTTGGCATACAGGCATAATCCGGCATACTGGGCAGATGTGGGCTCTCTCGAAAAACTTAAATCTGCCCGAACTTTGATTGTGAATAATCCTGAAAAATTCTGAACGCCCCCCTATGCAATACTTCCTTGATAAAGTAGCAGATCTTGTACTTGAACAGCAATCCTCCAGACTCAACCGGATATGCCTGGTAACACCCAACCGCAGAGCCGGACTTTTTCTCAAGAAATATTTCTCGCAAAAAGTAAGCAAGGCAGTCTGGGCACCCGATGTGTTGAGTATGGAAGATTTCATCAGCACCACAACAGGCATTACCATACAGGAGCCCGTGAGCCTGCTGCTCGACTTTTATCAAACCTATTGCGATATAGAAAAGGAAAATGCCGAACCCCTGGAAGAATTTCTTAAGTGGGCCCCCATGCTTATCAAGGACTTCAACGATATTGATGCCCATCTGCCCGAACCCAAAAAATTGTTCGACAATGTGACGGATGTAAAACGCATAGAAGCCTGGAACCCCGATGGAAAACCCATGACGGATTTTCAGAAGAAATACCTGGCTTTCTTCGCCAAATTCCAACATTGGCATAGCACCTTCGCTGAAAACATTTTGCAAAAACAAACCGCCTACCAGGGCCTGGCCTACCGTATGGCCGCCAACACCTTATCGGGCCAGAACGAGCCTGATCTGCCCTGGGAATACATTTATTTCATAGGCTTTAATGCCCTCAATCAGGCCGAGGAAACCATTATTCAAAGCCTCATCAAAAAAGGCAAAGCCGAAATTCTTTGGGATGCCGATAAATACTATCTCGAAAACCGCAACCACGAAGCAGGAATGTTTCTTCGTAAATATCGCAGCCAATGGAACATCAGCGATTTTTCGTTTGTGGCCGACCATTTTAGCATCGACAAAAAGAACATTAATCTGTATGGTGTAGCCAAGAATGTAAACCAGGCCAAACTGGCAGCCAATATTTTAAAATCTTTTCCACAAACAGATTTTCCGCAACAACATTCCGCGATCGTTTTAGCCAACGAGGACTTGTTGATGCCCGTGCTCAACTCCATACCCGAAAACATACAAAAGGTAAACATCACTATGGGGCTGCCCATAAGAAAGACTACCATTTATGGATTGTTTGATGCTTTTTTCCAGCTTCACATCACCACCCTAAGGATGAAATCGGCACGAAGGGGTCATGCGTCAGCTTTCTATTTCAAGGATCTGGTAAGGTTTTTCAGGCATCCTGCCATAAGCCTGCTCATGCAGCAAGCAGGCACCGTCTTATCGTCCGAAGCCTTCATCAACAAACTGTATGAATCTAAAAAAACCTTCCTCTATTTCGACACGCTGTTGTCGATGCAACAAAATGACCCGGCCTTTCTCGAAATATTCTCCTCATGGTTTAACGGCTTTGCCTATGAACCATCAGCCATATTGAAGGCTCTCAGGCAGCTTTCGGCCAAACTTGATCATGCCTTCCGGCAGCAATCGCTCATTGAGCAAACACCCGTTGAAAACTCGCTGTGGTTTACCGATTTTGAAGCCTTGTATGCCATCAACATCGTGATTCGCAAACTGGAGGATTTTAGAGAAAAACAAAAAGAAGTCGATGATTTGCGCATTCTCTTTATGCTCTTTCAGGCTATGGCCCGCGAAAGCAAACTTGTGCTCTCCGGGGAGCCCCTGGCAGGACTGCAAATCATGGGAATGCTCGAGACACGCAACCTGGATTTTAAAAACCTGATCATCCTTTCGGCCAACGAAGACATTCTACCCGCCGCCAAAAGCAACACCTCGCTGATCCCTTTTGACGTGAAAGCATATTTCGGTATGCCCCTGTACAAGGAAAAAGATGCCATTTATGCCTACCATTTTTATCGCCTGTTGCAAAGAGCCGATAACATCCACATCATTTACAACACCCAGAACCAGGATCTGGGCAGTAGTGAAAAAAGCCGTTTTCTTACACAAATGCAATTGGAGATGCCCCTATGGAATCCCAACATCTACATTAAGGAAAGAATAATCGCTCTGCCCTCGGCCAAAACAGATCGCCATGATGGATTATCAGTGCAAAAAACACCCGAAATGTTTCTGGCCTTGAATAGCATCAATCAAAAAGGCTTCTCTCCTACTACCCTTATTCATTACATCCGTTGCTCCTTATTGTTCTATTTCAGACATATTGCCGGTGTTAAAGAAACCATAGTGCCTGAAGAAACCATACAGGCCAACACCCTGGGCACGGTCATTCATGAGGCTCTTGAGCAGTTGTACCAGGATGAGAACCTCCCCGGCAAAAACATCCAGCCCCAAAACATCGATAATATGATCAAAAGAATTGATCTTGTTAGCGCTGAAAAATTTAAATCTGTTTACAAGGGAGGAGACATTAACACAGGGAAAAACCTATTGCTGTCAAGAGTAGCAGCCCGATATATAAAAAATTATCTGCTGTATGAAAAGTCGTTGGTAACAAATCTTCAGGAACAAAATCAACATCTGCAATACATTAAGGCAGAAGAACAGCTGGTGGTGGATATCCCCATGAAGGTTGCTGTGCTCAACACCGAAGTCAGATTCAGAGGTTTTATCGACCGCATCGACCGGCTGGATAATACCATCAGAATTATTGATTACAAAACAGGAAAGGTAGAAGACGAGGAGCTTAAATTTAAGGAATGGCCCGAACTCTTTACAAACGCCAAACTGGGCAAATGCTTTCAACTGATGATGTATGCCATGCTCTACAGCCGCAAAAAAGGCATGCCTTCCCTGCTGAGTCCCGGTATCGTTTCTTTTAGAAGGATTGCCCCGGGCATGCTCACCCTCTGCTTGCCCGATACCGCCAATAACGGCATCATTGACCAGCACTCTGTTAGCGTGTTTGAACAACAGCTTGAAGTGCTTATGCAGCAGATGTTTGACGCTTCCATACCCTTTACCCGCACCACAGACGAGGCCAATTGCAGCCATTGTGATTTCAGAGTAACCTGCAGCCGTTGATCCGCACTTCATCTTCTCAGACCGAGGCATTGATGATTCACGGGAATTTCATTTCCATACCAAGTCCGTATTTAAACCGTATTTAAACCGTAAAATTACGGTTTAAATACGGTTTAAATACGGACTTGGTTCGAACTTGATATCGGTAAGGCAGAATCATCGATTAAGTTGCCTGAGCAGATCTAGGTCTGTAGAGTGACAAATAAACTATTTAGGTTTTGTACGTTTTTCTTGTACGATTTTATGGTTTACATGTCCGCTGTTGAACGCTCAGCAGAGATAAAACACCACAGCGAACACCCTATACACCTGATTTACTATTCATTACAAATCATGGCACAACAATTGAAAAGATGAGAATGCAACCTATTTATTCATTTTTTAAAACGTATGTACCATGAAAACACGTTTCTTCACATCAATTGCTATTATGCTTTTCTGCTTTACGGCAGCAACAGCCGGCGTAACAGACGCCCTTAAACCAACCCTTCCTTCTCCGGCAAAAAAATTCCTGGAAAAGAGAATCAGCTATCCTGCCCAGGCAGAAGCTGCACAAATTTCGGGGACAGTGGTTATCGAATTAAGAGTTATGGACAACAAACAGCTCGAAGTTGTAACCCTGGCTTCTGACGATGAATGCCTAACTGAAAGTGTTGAAAAACAGGTAAGAAACCTGGAAGCCAGATTAACAGATATGATTGAGCCCGGTAAATCCCAGCAGTTTAGACTGACCTTTAAAATGTAAGCATAGCCATAACATATCGTTGAAAAAGGCCCGGTGTTCCCGGGTTTTTTTATGCATTAAGCCACTCTTTAAATCCTGCAGATCGATCCGTACTCACGATTACATCTTCGGGTGCCGGAGGTTGAAGCTGCACCTTTATCCGGGAGCGCGAATAGGACCACATAGTTACGATGGCCGAAAACCCTACGATATATTTACGGTTTACACGAAAATACTTTGAGGGGTCGAGCATTTCATCCAGCTGATCAAGGGAGTAGTTGATTCCAAAACTGTCATTTTTATGGGTTACCAGAAAAGTATTTTTTTCCAAAATCATAAAATAGGCAATCTCGTCGGTCTCTATGGCTTTTATCTTGTCGCCGAAATTTACCACAAATCGTTTCTTCCATTTATCGGAAGGCGATTTGAGGTTTTCAAGCATCATGCGGATGTTGTCTTGTACCTGTTGCTGACTACCTGCCTGATGTGTTCTGAATTTCTTAATGCTGAAATTAAGCTCCTCTTGCTTGATGGGCTTTAGCAAGTAATCGATGCTGTTGATTTTAAACGCTTTTATGGCATATTCATCATAGGCGGTGGTAAAAATAACAGGACAGTTAATTTCTACCTCTTCAAAAATGCCAAAACTAATCCCATCACCCAAGTTTATATCCATAAATATGAGGTCGGGAGGTGGATTTTCTTTAAACCACCTCACCGATGAGCTCACTGAATCAAGCTTGTCTATGATTGCAATAAAGGGATCCGCTTCATGAATCATTTTTTCCAGGCGGCGTGCTGCAGCCGGTTCATCTTCTATGATTAAAGCATTGCAATGCATATGATTAAAATTTAAAACATTAAGTATTGGTATGGACTTGACCGGCCTGTTAGCTTCCAAAAGTACCCATATTCAAAGTACAACTACATGTTTTTATGACAAAACACTATGTTTTATCCTAAAAGATATTATTTTATTGATGAAAGCCCTTAATTCTCCTTTAATAATGGGCAATTAATTTTACTTTTGTATAAACATAAAAACCAGTATGACATGAGCTATAATCCTAACCCCCAACGATACGATAACATGACTTACAGGCGCTGTGGACGCAGTGGACTGAAATTGCCGGCCATCTCTCTTGGCTTGTGGCACAATTTCGGCGGAGTTGATGTGTATGAGAATGGACAAAAAATAATACACAGGGCATTTGATGCAGGCATAACCCATTTTGATCTGGCCAACAACTATGGTCCCCCGGCAGGAAGTGCAGAAGAGACCATGGGACGCATTATGGCCAACGATATGGCAGCCTACCGAGACGAAATGATCATTTCATCAAAAGCCGGATATGGTATGTGGCCCGGTCCTTATGGAGATTGGGGATCAAGGAAATATATCATCAGCAGCTGCGATCAAAGCCTCAAAAGGTTGGGCCTCGATTATGTAGACATCTTCTACTCACACCGTTTTGACCCCGACACCCCCCTGGAAGAAACCATGGGAGCACTTCATCAGTTGGTTCGCCAGGGTAAAGCCCTGTATGTAGGAATCTCAAACTACCCTGCCGAGCAAACCCGCATGGCAGCTCAAATTATGCGTACCCTGGGAACACCCCTGCTTATCCATCAGCCAAGATATTCTATGCTGGATCGTTGGGTAGAAAACGGCTTGCTTGACGCCATTGAAGAATTGGGTATGGGCAGTATTGCTTTCTCTCCTCTTGAGCAAGGGTTGCTTACCGACAAATACCTTCATGGCATTCCCGAGGGTTCGAGAGCAGCTAAATCAACCGGCTTCCTCAGAAAAGATCAGATTACCGAAGAAAAAATAGAAATCGTCAAAAAACTCAACCAGATAGCCGCACAACGCGGACAATCGCTGGCACAAATGGCTATTGCCTGGCTCTTAAAAGATGACCGTGTGACTTCAGTTTTGGTAGGAGCAAGCAGTGTTAATCAGCTGGAAAATAATCTTGACACACTCAACAATCTTCATTTTAGTGAGGAAGAACTCAGCAATATCCGACAAATTATTGCATCCTAAAACCTTAATTTTTTTAAGGTATAGACATATATTATTGAAATAAAACCGAAACCTAAAACTTAAAGGACTGAATCAGCCCCGGGCTTGTTATAGTCCTTTGCGTTTTGGTCGTTCTTTAAGTATAACCCTGACACCCTTTTCCTGTATATTCTCTTATTTGTTTATGGGGTTTTTTTATTAAACGATTGATTGCATTCGTTAACAAATTCTTTGTTGATTTTAAGCATTTTATTGTTTTATAAGCGGATCGTTTTATGTAAGTTTATGCTTACCAAATCATTCACAAACCTCACGATAAGGCTCAATATTTCTTTGAGCCATTTCTTCACTTCACGCTAAATCCAGAGGAGACAAACACATGAAAATCAGCAAAAAAGCATATCAGGTCGTAGATCTCAACTCAGCAAACCGTATAAGTACTAGGGATTCCAACCCCATCAGAATACGTAAAATCCTTGGTCTGCCCGATCTCAAGGATACCGAGCGCAATTGTGTATCGATGCATAATGCCAGGATAGAAAACGAAGTCCATTTTATCGACAAGAGAATGGGATCAACCCAGAAAAGCTCTTACGATAAGGTATCTGCTCCGGCTAAATATGCAGGAATTGACAGTCTCTTCGGATTTTAGGACTATTACCGGCATATCCCCAATCCGTTAACTACATGCAGCTAAGGGTAACACTTATTCCTTTTTCTGTTCCGGTTCATAGCTGGGCCAGCTATTTTAATCTTCCAGTTTATCTTTCAGCGATTTAAACCCCTCGCCTAATATCTCATTGGCTTCAATTACGGTCATAAAAGCCCGGGGATCTATCTGATGGATAAAATCTTCCAGGATGGCTACCTCACGACGATTTACCGAGGTAAAGATAATCTTTTTAGGGCTACCGTTAAACATGCCTTCACCTGCAATATAGGTGCCTCCGCGTCGCATGTCAACAATAAGTTTGTGCCTGATCTGCTCGTGTTTCTCACTGATGATAAACAGTGTCTTGTCATAACTGATCCCCTGCAGCACTACATCGATAACTTTACCCATGATAAAAATAACCATCCATGAATATAAAGGTATTTCCCATTCCCTGAAGGCTATCAGACCTACTATCACAACTACCGAGTCGATCATAATCATTAACTGACCCAGTGGCATACGATTGTATTTGCCCATGATCATGGCCAGCACATCAGTTCCTCCACTGGTAGCCCTTGATTTGAAAATAAATCCAACCCCTACCCCCATAAACACTCCCCCAAACACGGCAGAGAGCAAGGCATTGTTTTCTACCAGGGGCTCCATTTTAGAAAAATAACTCAGGCCGTCAACAAATACCGAGGTAAGAATAAATGCCGTAAAGGTCTTGGCTCCAAAGCGGGGCCCCAGCTGCTTCAACCCTATCAATACAAGAGGAATGTTAAATATCAGCGCAATCATACCTACGGGCAAACCAAAAGTATGGTGCAGTACGATTGAAATTCCATAAATCCCACCGGGAACAATTTTATAGGGTGTAATAAAATACACATAGCCCACCGAAAGGATAAAAGTACCCAGTATGATAAAGCCATAGGCCTTGAGCCATTTGGCACTAAAAGGTTTTTCTTTTGAAATATAAGCCGCCATCTTTACAGGTTAATTGTTGGATAATAAATGGGTTGTATTCGATCTTAAGTGAATGTAGAGAACTGATCAGGAAAGTTATGCTTTATCGTAATGAATATCACCCCCAATGGGTACATAGTTGGATTGATTTAGAAGCCTGCTCATATGGCACTCCTCAGGGATTAAAATTTCTCAAATACGCCCAGTCCAAATAGAGCAAAATCATACTTAACAGGATCTTTTGCATCAAACCGACGCAGACTGGCGGTAAGTTCTTCGGCTGCCTTCCAGTCGTCCTGTTTGCGGGTAAGAAGACCCAGCTTACGTGCAACCCTGCCCGAGTGAACATCTAGAGGGCAAATCAGCTGGTGTGCCTTCAGGCTGTTCCAGATGCCAAAATCTACGCCTGCATTATCCTTACGAACCAGCCAACGCAAAAACATGTTGATTCGCTTGGCCGATGCTCCGGCAAGAGGAT
>JBEPXC010000086.1:0-13885 GCA_041642035.1 Sphingobacteriia bacterium | reverse complement strand
TGGCTGAGAACATAAGGTTCTGTCTTTTCTCGGGCAACAGTTCCATGATGCTGATAAGCTGGGGTCTGAAACCCAGGTGCAACATCTCATCCACCTCATCGATAATGAGTTGTTGAACCAGTTTAAGTCTTAGCGTGCCTCTCATAGTAAGATCAAACAATCGGCCTGGTGTAGCGACCAATATATCAACCCCTTGATATATTCTCTCGCTCTGGGTATTGATGTTGGTGCCGCCATATACCCCATCTACCCGCAGATTGGTATACGCAGTAATTTTTCTTGCCTCTTCCACTACCTGCATTACCAACTCACGTGTTGGAACCAGCACCAACACACGGGGCTGTTTTTGCTCCGAATATTTCATTTGTCTAATTACGGGGAGAAGATAAGCAAGGGTTTTGCCTGTGCCCGTTTGAGCAATGCCCACCACGTCTTTGCCCGACATGATGATGGGAAATACTTTCTCCTGTATGGCAGTAGGTCGTTCGAAACCCATGTCCTGCAGGGCATTCATTAAAGGGGTGGTAAGATTCAGATCCTTGAAATTCACAGCTTGAAATTTTTGGCAAAGGTAGTGATTCCTGCGAATATATTGCTGCACTTCAGTTAGGCGATAATCCACAAAGAAAGGAACCCACAAAAAGTGAAATCAATTCCCTCAAGATATTTACAGCTATTTACAGCAAAGAATGTCAGGGGGGTATCTGCATGAACCATGGCAATAACAGTGCGGTCAAGGAGGCCAACAAAGTCCTGATAAAAACCTATCGGATGGTGGATGCTTTTATCTATAAAGGGTTCCTTAGGTCATTTTTCGGGAGTTCAACATAATCAAAAATTATTCAGTGTGGTAAGTGGAGTGGTTTTTGTCTGAGCATTAAAGGAAAATTATATACCTTTGCCCATTAATATATCAATATGTTAAAGCAGGTATCATCCATAGCATTTCTTATCATTGCCAGTATAATCTTATTGGCACATGATGTGGTACCCCATCATCACCATGATGAACATATTTGCTTCGAGGCACATAGCTGTGAGGGCGAACATGCTGATGACAAATCAGATGACCCTGAACCAACACAGGATGAAAAAGAAGCCTGCTGCCTGCTGGCAGAGATGCTGTTTATTACTCACGCATCACCACATGATGAGATCCGTTGTTCTTGCTGCGCCCAGGATCACAAACCGGGGAAGTTTAATGTAGATTTTACCATTTCTAAATCTTTTGATGGTTTCTTCTTGAAAAGCCAACTTCCTTTTCGACAAAATCCTTTAGTGTCAAAGCCTTTACTTTCCATTGCAGGCCGTTCTCATGGTTTGCGCGCCCCACCTTTAGCTTAAAAAAAACCTTTACTGTATCTAATGGTAACTGATGGCATTTGTCATCAAAGATACATTAGCATATATACAGTTGTGCTGAGGTTGCAAATACAAAAACCCTTAAAAACTTATTAGCCTGCGCCAGTTGCCCCTTAAAGGTAAGCGGTAAAAAAACAGGTATATCTGAAAAGTAATTTGCCCTATATTCAAATACTATTTTTATAACTATAAAACATTAACTATTATGAAAAAGCTTTTTTATATCACCCTGGTCTTGTTTCTATTTGCCTCTTGTGGGGTTAATACACCTAAAGAAAACAATAGCCACACCCATGAGGATGGTACTATGCATTCAGATGATCATGAGCATGATACTGCACCGGTCGATCAGGAAACTTTCGAGATGGAGCATGCTGATACCCTTGAGGCCAATGAACATCATCATGACCATGAGCATCCGCATGAGCATTAATACATAGGTTTATTAAACAGCTTCGGGTGCTGTTAGATGCAGCATCCGAAGCACTTTTGAGGGCAAAACGCCTGCATTTAGCTGCTAACATAAATTAAGTAAAAATCATCTCATGAATAAGAAAATTTTCATCCTTCTGCTGATTATAGCTTCGCTAGGTGCTTGCAGAAACAAGCAAAGCGCTGAACTTGATCGTGGTCATGATCATGACGAAGTTAAGATACTGATTACCACCTACAGCGAAGACTTTGAAATCTTTGCCGAAGCCGATCCTTTTGTACAGGGTAAGGCATCCAATATCCTTGCACATTTCACCCACCTGGAAGATTTTAAGCCGCTCACAGAGGCTAGCATAACAATGAGCCTGGTGGTAGGAACAAAAGGAATACGGCAAACTGTGGATACGCCGTTGAAAGAAGGCATATACAGTTTCCGGTTGCAGCCCGAGACAACAGGCATGGGGCGCATCTTTTTCGATATATCGCTCAATGACAGCATCTATCGCATAGAAGGGGGGCGATTCATGGTGTTTGCCGATGAGCATTCAGCTATACATGCAGCAGAAGAATCAGCCCTTGAACACCCGGCTGCTATTAGCTTTACCAAAGAACAGTCATGGCTGGTAGATTTTGAAACCACTACAGCGAAGAGCCGTTCTCTGGGTGTGGTTATCAAAACGGTAGGAGAAATTATTCCTGCCCGTGATGAAGAAATCACGCTAAGTGCAAAAACACAAGGCATCGTTCGCTTTATAAACAATACCTTATATGAAGGCATTCGCTTGCATAATGGAGAGGTGTTAATGAATATCTCAGGCGAAGGTCTGGCAGAGGGTAATGCATCTCAGCGATATCAGGAGGCCCGCAACAATTTCCAAAGAGCCCGTGCCGATTATGAGCGCCTCAGCAGTCTTGCCGAATCACGCATAGTAAGCCAGGCAGAGCTATTGGAAGCTGAAAATGAGTATCAGAATGCCAGAGCTGTTTTTGAGAATCTCTCCCGCAATTTCTCTGAAAGCGGACAACAGGTGAAAAGCCCTAAGCAAGGGTTCCTGACAAACCTTTTCGTCTCCAATGGTGAGTTTGTAGAAGCCGGACAGGCATTAGCAAGTGTTTCTTCCAACAATAACCTGGTGATAAAAACACAGATTCAGCAACGGTATGCACCAATGCTTCCTAACATTAAAACAGCCAATCTAATCACTAATGAAGGAGACGTGTATTCGCTGGATTCGCTAAACGGATCAATCCTCTCGTATGCCCGAAGCATAAACAACGAGAGTCATCTGTTGCCTGTTTATCTGCAATTAGAACAAAACCCAGGCTGGATAGCTGGCTCTCTGCTGGATGTCTTTTTAAAGACATCAGGCACCGAAGAACAGATTACTGTACCGGTCACTGCCCTGGTAGAAGAACAGGGAAACTATTTTGTTTTCGTACAGATTCATCCTGAGAGTTTTGAAAAAAGAGAAGTGAAAACAGGACAATCAGATGGAGAATATATTGAAATACTGCGAGGACTCAGCGCCAATGAGAGGATCATCAGCCGCGGCGCTCTGCTGGTAAAGATGGCAGCGGCATCAGGAGCCATAGATCCTCATTCAGGTCATGTGCATTAAGTCAATTGGCATAAAGATAAAATTGTCATGTGAGGGATTATCTTTCGCTCACCTTTTAGGTCACGCTTTAAGAAAAATAAATATTTATGTTAGATAGAATATTACAGTTATCACTCGAAAACAGGCTGTTGGTCATATTGCTTTCGGTGATACTTATGGTGGGAGGAATCCAGGTAGCTTCGCGAATGGATGTTGATGTATTCCCCGATATAACGGCCCCAACTGTTGTGGTGATGACTGATGCCCACGGTATGGCACCCGAGGAGGTGGAACGACTGGTTACATTTCCTATAGAGACAGCAGTAAACGGTGCCACCGACGTACGACGTGTGCGCTCCAACTCCTCGCAGGGCTTTTCATTTGTATGGGTTGAGTTTGATTGGGGTACCGATATCTATAGGGCACGACAGATTGTTAGCGAGAAAATGGTTGAGGTATCTCCGCAAATGCCCTCTGGCATAGGATCACCCATTCTTGCCCCGCAAACCTCCGTAATGGGTGAAGTGCTATTTGTTGGCTTGCAGGCCGACAGCACCAGCATGCTTGATCTACGAACCCTTGCCGATTGGGAAATAAAACCCGTTTTGCTGGCTACTACCGGGGTGGCTCAGGTTACCATCATCGGTGGGGATTATAAACAGTACCAAGTGCTGGCAGATCCACAGCTTATGATGCATTATGGAGTCAGCATGCAGGAACTTGAAGCCACCTGCAGGGGAATCAGCGATAATTCGCAGGGCAGTGTAATTCGACAACATGGAAACGAATATGTTGTCCGTGGCATGGCCCGCACCAATAACATTGAGGAGCTGGGAGCATCCCTCATAAAAAATGTAAATGGAAATCCCATTCTGATCAATGATGTGGCTGAGGTAAAAATTGGAGCTGCGGTAAAGATGGGACATGGCTCACAAAATGCCACCCCCGCAGTAATACTTTCCATCAGCAAGCAACCCAATGCCAATACCATTGCACTAACCGAGGCCATACAGGAAAATCTGGATAAACTCCAGGCCTCACTCCCACCCGATGTCATCATTGATTCAACGATCTTTCGACAGGCAGATTTTATTGAAACAGCCATCAGCAACGTACAACAGGTCTTGCTCGAAGGAGCGGTTTTGGTCATCGTCATCCTGCTGTTATTCCTGATGAGTATCCGCACTACCATCATTTCGCTGATTGCCATCCCTGTTTCATTGCTCGCATCAATCATTGTATTGCACCTGCTCAACCTGAATATCAATACCATGAGCCTTGGTGGTATGGCTATCGCTATAGGTTCCCTGGTGGATGATGCCATTATCGACGTGGAGAACGCTTACAAGCATCTGAGAAGAAACGTATTACTTCCTCCCCAGGAGCGCACTCCGGTACTTAAGATTGTTTTCGATACATCCAAAGAAATCCGTTCCTCTATTATCAATGCTACCCTGATAATCATTATTGCTTTCATCCCATTGTTTTTTCTGACTGGCATGGAAGGCAGAATGCTGCAACCTTTGGGTATTGCTTATATAGTAGCCCTGGCGGCATCGCTGCTGGTAGCCATGACCCTCACCCCTGTGCTTACTTATTATTTGCTGACCGATGAAAAGCATCTGAAGAAAGTTGCCCGGGAGCCATGGCTCAGCCGTCATTTATCTCAATGGTACGAGTCATCCCTTAAGAAAGCACTGGTACACAAGAAAATACTTTTAGGTGGGGCAGTTTTACTATTTGCCATTTCATCCATTGTTTTGCTGAATATGGGAAGAAGCTTTCTGCCCGAGTTTAACGAAGGCGCACTTACCATATCGGCGGTAAGCCAGCCAGGTATTTCGCTCGACATGAGCAACGACGTGGGGAATATGCTCGAAAAAGCAGTATTATCAATACCGGAGGTTACCTCCACCACCCGACGTACGGGAAGAGGCGAACTCGACGAACATTCACAGGCAACCAACAGCGCTGAAATAGACATCAATTTTGAATTACGAGACCGCCCGCAGGAGGAATTTATGGAAGATGTACGCAAACAACTGGGCTCAGTGCCTGGAGTTGCCTTTACAGTAGGCCAACCCTTAGGCCACCGTATTGATCACATGATTTCAGGCACACGAGCTAATATAGCCATCAAAGTATTTGGTGATGAACTTAACACCCTGTACCTAACAGGCAAGAGCATAGAAGCCGCCATACAAGGCATTCCCAATGTGGTAGATATTGCCACCGAAGAACAGGTGGAGGTGCCTCAACTGCAAATCCGCGCCAATCGTGAGCGCCTGGCATGGTATGGTATTACAATAGAAGAATTCACCAGTTTCGTAGAATCGGGCTTTGCCGGAGAAAAAACAGGCGAGATTTACGAGGGGCAACGCAGCTTTGACCTTATCCTTAGACTCAACAGCGAATATACCCAAAACATGGAGGGTATCAAAAATGCCTTGATACAATCAGCCGATGGGAAATTCGTTTCGCTCGAACAGGTGGCAGATATTGTTTCTGCCAGCGGGCCCAACAGCATCAGCCGCGAAAATGTGCAGCGTAAGCTGGTGGTATCAGCCAATGTTTCGGGAGGAAGCCTCTCTAAAGCAGTTGATGAAATAAAGCATCGCATCGAACAGGGAGTTGATATTCCTCAAGGCTATCGTGTTGAATTTGGAGGTCAGTTTGAAAGTGCAGAAGCAGCCACCCGCACACTAATACTTACCTCAATACTAGCCATTGGAGTCATCTTTTTATTGCTGTACCAGGAATTTAAAGAACTGAGCCTCTCGGCAGTAGTATTACTCAACCTCCCACTGGCATTGATTGGTGGTGTTTTTGCCCTTTGGTTTACCTCTGGTGTACTCAGCATCCCCGCCATTATAGGTTTTATAACCCTCTTTGGAATTGCTACACGCAACGGCATTTTGTTAATTAGCAGATATCAAACCCTTGAAAGCAAAGGTACTACCCTGTATGATAGCATCATTACCGGTTCTGTTGACAGGTTAAATCCAATTTTAATGACTGCCCTCACAGCAGGTCTGGCACTGATTCCATTGGCCTTCCGTGGCGATGTGGCCGGTAATGAGATACAAAGTCCTATGGCAAAAGTTATCCTTGGTGGTTTGCTTACCTCAACATTGCTCAATATATATCTCGTTCCTATAGTCTATAGCATGTTGAAAAAGAAGGATTAAAGCAGTTTTGAGAATTGCCTTATCAGATTACCTTTAACATTTTATGAAAGTTAATATTATTTGAAATGAAGATATTATTCCTGATTATTACGCAACTGTTAATGATTGCCGTGGGTTTTGCCCAGAGCAACATAGAAAAGGTGCTGTCGGAAATAGAGCAAAACAATACGCAACTGGCAGCTTTTGAAAAACAGATAGAAGCACGGCACCTTTCGAACAGAACAGACATTTACCTGCAAAATCCTGAGTTTGAATATGCCTGGTTCGCTGGCTCCCCATCAACCATTGGTAGCAAAACAAATATCTCACTTCGACAACACTTCGACTTCCCCACAGCCTATACGCACAAACATAATATTGCTGATAAACGAAACGAGCAGCTGGCAACAGAATACGAGCGACAGCGAAGAGATATCCTGCTGGAAGCCCGCCTGGTATACCTGGAGCTGATCTATTACAATGCTCTGCTGCAGGAGTATGAAAAGCGTGTTGAACATGCAGAACGAATTGCACAAGCCCAAAGCACCATGCTTGAGGCGGGAGAAACCAATATTATTGAATACAATAAAGCTAAACTCAACTTGCTTAATCTGACAAAGGAAAAAGAAAATGCTGCTATCCACCGTGAATCTTTGCAAAACCAACTTAGTAGTCTCAATGGTGGCCATGAAATTACCATCACTGAAACAAAGTTCCCTGGTGTATTGCTGGCAGATAATTTCGATGAATGGTACACAGCAGCAGAAAACAACAACCCGGAAATGAAGTGGATCAGGCAGGAAATTGAAATAAGCCAAAGGCAGATAAAACTGCAAAGGGCTATGAATCTACCCTCCTTTAGTGCGGCTTTTGTTAGTGAAGCACTTACCCATGAACAATTCAGAGGCTTTGCCATTGGTTTAAGCATACCGCTGCTGGAAAATAAAAACAAATTGTCTTATGCCAAAGCCAACACCCTTGCCCTGGAAAGTATAGAGCAACATGAGCAGGTACAGTACTATAACTTTTTGAAAACAAACCATACCCTTGCACAAAGTCTGCTGAGCAGCACTATGGAATACCGTTCGGTGCTGCAAACCATCGATCAGTCAGAACTTCTTGCCACAGCCTGGGAGCAGGGAGCCATTAGCTTAACCAGCTATTTCCTTGAACTTGCCTACCTTTATGAGAGTACAAATAAAATCCTGGAAATGGAATTAGAGCTGCATCAAACCCTGGCTGTTCTGAACAAGTATATTGATTAAGAAGGGGAATCATAGCCATTATAGGCGTTGGTTTTCAATAGCAAACGCAAGAGTAGTCGCTTGGGGTTGCCTGCTAAACAGCCATGAATTGATCTTAATTTTCAACCCTTAAAGTGGGATAAAAAGAAAACATCTCAGCATAAAAGCCGGGGTGTTTTCTTTTTTCTAATTAAGATTGGTTTGAATATTCAACTCATAGCTCCCAACAGTAAAATGACATACTCAAGATCCTAACCCTGAATACATGACAATTGTCTTGAAGTAAGGATGATGTGGAAGGTATTCCCCACAGAAGTAATCAAGATGTGAATTAATATTAGGAAAGGTGTTGAAAAAATTATTAATATTACCATAACCTATCACTATGATTGCTTACTCTTCTTAAACCCAGCCCCTATGAAATTATTTACCCTTGCAACTGCTGTTTTTTCCTCCATACTATTAATATGCATTCTATCATCCACTACATCAAGGGCACAAAACCTTGGCAGTGGAAGCTATACCACCACTTTTCCGGGAACGGATGTAGCAGGCAGAAACGCTTACCCTTCAGGAACTCCTCAATTGACAGGCAATGCATTGGGTAAACCTGTCCCTACCAACGACTGGTGGTCAAAGCTGATTAAGGAAGATCATGCGGGAAATCTCTTCAATTACCCCTTTACCCTGCGGACCATCAACCAAGGCCTGATTATCAGCTACATCCCCTGGGGAGTTATCAGTGATATTATTCCTGTTACGGTGGGAGTGACAGGAATGGCTACCAACAAAACAATGGTATCCGACTATTCCGATTGGACTGTTACCATGGATTGGGATGATGGTACCCATCAATTTGATGCTACCGTAGGTATTGCGATGCCTTTTGTCTATTTCACCAAGAATTCAACCGATGTGGCACAAATTACCGTATCATCCGGCACAGTGACTGTTTCCAATGAATTGCTCATCATAGTCAATGCCATCAATGGTGCCGATTTCGCCGTTTATGCCCCCACAGGTAGCACATGGGAACAAAACGGCAATACATACACCTCAACTTTAAATGGTAAGAATTATTGGTCCTTAGCTTTTATCCCTCTTACAGTTACAGATGTTGTTGGCACAGCCAATGAATACAAAAAGTACGCTTACGTTTTCCCCTCAAACACCTTCGTTTCCTGGAATTATAACGAAGAAACCTCTGTCATGCGTACCGATTTTGTAGTAGAAACAGAAGTTAAAGAAGGCACAAATACCCATATGCTCATGGGGCTGCTTCCTCACCAATGGTCAAATCTTGCAGCCGATTCACCGGTACCGGATAAATACGCCTATTCATCAGTTCGGGGAGAAATAAAAACAATGGAGGGAAACACCTTCAGTGTAGAAAACACCTTTTATGGAATCCTACCAACCCTCCCCTACCTCAACAACTATAGTGAAGGATTTTCACCTGCCTTGCTCAATGAAAAAATAGAATCCATACAAAATAACGGGTTAGATCTTTGGACGGATTCCTATAACGAAGGGCAGTTGATGAACCGATTGATACAAACCGCCCGCATAGCAAATGAGTCAGGTAATATCGCTGCCCGCGATAAGATCATTTCAACCATTAGGGAAAGGCTGCAGGACTGGTTAACCGCAGAAGCCGGAGAAAAAGCATTCCTTTTTTATTACAACGACACCTGGTCGTCCATTATTGGATATCCTGCCGGCCATGGACAAGACAGCAATCTTAACGACCACCACTTTCACTGGGGATACTTTATCCATGCGGCATCATTCCTTGAGCAATTTGAACCCGGTTGGGCAGACCAATGGGGAGAAATGATGAATCTGTTGGTACGTGATGCGGCCGGTACCGATCGCAACGATCCCATGTTTCCCTTTTTAAGAAATTACAGCCCTTATGCCGGCCACAGCTGGGCCAATGGATTTGCTACCTTTCCACAGGGCAATGACCAGGAATCTACCTCTGAAAGCATGCAGTTCAATTCATCGCTGATCCATTGGGGAACCATCACCGGCAACAAGGAAATCCGCGATCTGGGAATTTACCTGTATACCTCCGAGCAAACCGCCATTGAGGAATACTGGTTTGATATGTACGAACGTAATTTCAAGCCCTCGCAGCAATACAGCCTTGTTTCCCGCGTCTGGGGAAACAGCTACGACAATGGGACTTTCTGGACCAATGATATTGCTGCATCCTATGGCATTGAACTATACCCCATTCACGGAGGCTCTCTTTATCTGGGGCATAATCATGACTATGTAACAAAACTATGGAATGAAATAGAGGCCAACACCGGAATCACCAACAACGAAGCCAACGTTAACCTTTGGCACGACATCATGTGGCAATACCAGGCCTTTATTGATCCTGCCGGGGCTATTGAATCCTACAACTCTTATCCTGAGCGATCACTTAAATTTGGGGTATCAGATGCTCAAACCTATCAATGGTTGCATGCTATGAATGTGCTGGGTCGCGTGGATACCACCATTACGTCTGATTATCCAATTGCTGCCGCATTTACCAGGGACTCGAAAACCATTTATGTGGCCCACAACTATTCGGATACACCAATAGTAGTAACCTTCTCTACAGAGTATCAGCTGCATGTTCCTGCCAGAACGATGACAACAAGCGAAGATATTCTTATTACAGCTGAACTAACATCATCATTCGATCAGGCATATACCTTTGGAAGTGTAGAGCTTAGCCTCGAAATAACAGAAGGAATTCCCTCAAAAGTAGAATTTATGGATGGATCAACTTTGCTGGGAACCCTGGTCAATGAGCCTTATACATGGAATGCTACAGAGTTATCTCCCGGCAAACATAATTTCTACGCCAGGATATATGAAAATGACCGCTTCAATACATCCAACCTTGTCCAGGTAGTAGTGGGTAGTCAATTGCCCTTTGAAGGTGCAGCATGGGCTATTCCCGGGGTGATTGAGGCCGGTAAATATGATATATTTGAAGGTGGCAACGGACAGGATGTTTCCTATCTCGACATGTCGATGAACAATGAAGGAGGATACAGACCCGGCGAATATGTCGATGCTGCCTACTCAACCGCTGAAGGAGCTACCATAGGTTGGATCTCTTCAGGAGAATGGCTGGAGTATACCGTTGATGTAGCAGAATCGGGCCTGTATACATTTGCTTTTCGTTATGCTTCGGGAAACGCCAATGGAGGGGGTCCTTTTAATCTCGAGCTTGATGGGAAGCCAATTTCGGAAGACATTCCCGTTCCCTCTACCTCTACCACCCGATGGGATGTATGGGCTACCAAAACGGTTCCCAATATTCCGCTGACACAAGGTGAGCATGTATTGCGGGTGCAGTTTTCTTCGGGTGAATTTAACCTGGGAAAAATGACCTTTACCCGCTCCGCAGACATTCCATACAGCTTCCCTACTGCTAATGCAGGTACCTTTGTCAAGGTATTGCTGCCCGAAACGACTACCACCCTGGATGGATCAGCTAGTTCCGAAAGCACCAATCAACCTCTGACCTATCAATGGGCACAGGTGTATGGTCCCTCTGTGATACAGTTTTCTGATACAACGCATGTAAGCCCTACAATAAGTGGACTAGTGGAAGGAATTTATAAGGTGAGGCTTACTGTTTACAACAGCGATTTATTATCCGATAGTGATGAAATGCTGGTAATCGTAAGCAACGATCAGAATCTGGCTCCAATGGTTTCTCTCAGTGCTCCCGCCAACAATAGCACCTGGCGTGCAGGAGCTCAGATTACCATTTCAGCCATTGCCAATGATTTTGATGGCACCATACAAAAGGTGGAATTTTTCCGGAATGATCAGCTGATGGGTTCAGTTAACACAGCACCCTATGCTACCAGCTGGATTGCCGAAACCGGCAACTATGAAATAACGGCCATTGCAACCGACGATCAGGGTGCAACAGGCACTTCTCAGACTATCTCAATTGAAGTTGTTGCTGTTAATACTTGCTCTGGCACTTCTACCCAGGCTATAGATGGATCATTCTCCGCCGGTTACAACTACACCTTCGAAACCGTCGGTAATGAGGTTACCATTACTTTTGAATTACTGGATAACAAAGATGGTGTGATAGCCTACCTGTGGAATAAGTCTCCTTTTTCCGAACAAAGCATGACTCACGTGGAAGGAAGGAAATTCTCCATAACACGTAGTGGTCAGGAACCAGGAACTACCATCGAGGTGGCCTGTAAGTTTGCTTTTGCAGGTGGACTGGCGGTAACCCAATACATAAGCTATACTGTGGGAGACCATTGCGGTAGTGTTGGTACAGATGATGAATCACTGGTTGTTGATCCCATGATGATCTACCCAAACCCTGCAGCTGATCATTTCTATGTAAAACTTGCCCTGCCTGGCTATGATGCCACTACTCTGAGTATATATGATCTTACAGGAAAGATGATCATTGAAGAAAACATCGACAACCAGGTATCGCGCATTAAAACGGATGCATTGGAATTAGGAATATATATCATCCGAATCCGTCAAAACGGCAAACTGTATTACAAAAAGCTTTTTATAGCCCGATAGAAATTACCGGATATTGTTTTAAAAACCCCTTGCTTTCTTAAAAGCAAGGGGTTTTTACATGATATAAAATCTATTATTGGGAAAACGATGCGGGTTTAACCATCAATCTATTTGAGGGAAAGTATTTCTGTCTCCTTCTTCCAGCTTCCAGCTTCGGGCTTCCGGCATGTATTACATCAGGGTTCAAATGAAGTTCCAGTTACGCTATTATCCTCAGGCGGGTTTCTCTTCTTTCCCATCCTTGTATTGTGCAAATCGTCCCCTGGTCCGTTCATGTACCTGATCATACCTTTCCCATGGCCACCCACCAAACTGTGTTTGACGGAAATCAGTAAAGGCTTGCTGTATCTCAGAAGAGGTGTTCATCACAAAGGGGCCGTGCTGCACCACGGGCTCATTGATAGGCATGGCTTCGAGCAGCAACAGGTAAGCATCTTCCTCACCACATTCTATAATAGCTTGCTGATCGGGCAGCATCTCAATAGCCTGGTAAGAGCTTATGTCAATTCCCGCTATTTGGATACCGGAACCTTTGTAAAAATAAAGACTACGGTTTTTCGCTATCGATGTAGCTGGCATTACCCATTGGGCACCGGCCTGCATCTTTATGGTCCAGATGTTTACGCCATTTTCAGGATCGGCAGCCCATGAGTCGGGTGCCGGTGCAGGTGCGTTCTTTCCATTCAGTTCTCCGGCAAAGACTTTTATCTCAGTCTCTCTTTTTTGATCATCGGTATGGGTAAGTAGGGGTATTTCATCAGCCCATAACATTTTAAAATGAGGCTCTGCAAACTTTTTTGCTTTAGGCAGGTTAAGCCATATCTGAAAAAGCTCAAGAGGATTTCCCTTGTCCTGGCTAATCAATGGAAACATCTCACAGTGCTGCAATCCACTTCCTGCCGTCATCCATTGCACATCGCCCATGCCATATCTTCCGGCGGCTCCATGGCTGTCGCTGTGATCTACGAAGCCCTCCAAAACGATGGTGATGGTTTCAAAGCCACGGTGAGGATGTGCCGGAAAGCCCGGAACCTGATCCCCATGATACATGCGCCAGCCATCACGAAGGGTAAAATCCTGCCCCAGAGAACGCCCGGCAAGGGAGGCATCTGGTCCCATCTGATCATTTCCTTTGGGGTAATTATCCAGATGATGCACACAAAAAATAAATGGATTGTGGGTTGGCCACATAAAACCCAACGGCTGGATGTTTTGAATAAGTTTATTGTACATAGCGCTTTGCATTAGGTGAATCGAACGGCAATTTACAAATTTTCCTTCAATACACAAAGTCAGGATAACCATTTCTAAGGCATCCTGACTTGCATGCATTAAAGCAATAAACTCAGTTCGCTAAAAACCCATCCACTGTCTCAAAGAACCATTGGGGTTGATCATAAAAGACAAAATGCAGGGCAGTATCGGCCATGGCAATTTCAGCATTTTGTATTTTGCTCATTTGTGCTTCATATCCTTTACGTGCCGATTCCAGGGTAGTGCCATA
>JBEPXC010000085.1:0-13886 GCA_041642035.1 Sphingobacteriia bacterium | reverse complement strand
GAATGATAGTACTGCTGCCATAATTTCTGGTAAAAATCTTCCTGATAGTCTTTTGCCCCGGCAGAGAGTTTTCCGGTTGCTGTATCCATTTTAGGATTTTCAAGCTGTATCTCCTGCATCTCCGTCAGGTCATAAAAGATCCCATAGTTTCTGCGGGTATCATAAATAACCCATTTTTGGCCGGCGTACCTGTTTTTGAAATGCCCGGTAATCAGTGTTAATATATCATGATCAGGAGCAATGGGTGCAAATAATATCCCGTCGGCAGTTTCCTGAAACCTAACAAAGCCCCTAAACAGGTGAGCCTCCTTCTTCACCTTACGCGCAAGTTGCACCAGGTGAAAAACATCTTCATCGAGCATATTCTGATAATAATAAGGATCAGCATGGGTAAATATTTTTCTTAGGTATCTCCAGATCGTCATCTCCGACCCTGGCAGTTGCGACAAGAACGCAGCATGTACCACCCTGGCACTTCTCTCTGATGTTTTCTTTACCAGCCCGTTCCATACCCGTAAAGCTTTTACAGAGTCAGCCACCACCTCCTCCGTTTCACTAAAAAGGTCATATCCTCTGGAGCCGGCAGTGTTGATCTGCTCCGGTTGACAATGAGATTCAAAAATCCGAAAAACCACTGTCAGAAAGCCTTCGAAGGTGCCGTCGTATATATATTTGATTGGGTTATTCATGGATGGGTGCACCTTAAGAATCAAACAAACTGAGTTGAATGCCCACATTCTGTGAACTCCTCACCAGTTTGGGTTTTATTAGCTCGGGGTAAAAAGATTGCGCTCTGACGGGCAGCTCACGGCAAAGGATAAAATACCGGGCCCGGTTGAGTGCCACACCCATACGTTTGAGGTGCAGAAAGGAAACCTGACCGAATTTGCGGTTTGCCACGATTAGTTTTGCCGATCGAACCCCGATTCCGGGTATCCGCAGAATCATCTCGTAGGAAGCGGTATTAAGGTCGATGGGAAACACTTGCGGATTGCGCAAGGCCCAGGCGAGCTTTGGATCCATGTCCAGATCGAGAGATGGGTTATGCTCATCCAGTATCTCATCGAAGGAGAAGGCATAAAAACGCATCAGCCAGTCGGCCTGGTAAAGACGGTTCTCTCTTACAAGGGGCGGTTGCTTAAGGGCAGGCAGACGTGAGTCGTTGGGGTTGACGGGCATGAAGCCCGAGTAGTAAACCCGTTTAAGTTTTTGCTCACGGTAAAACCCCGAAGCGAGTTTCAGTATCTCAAAATCAGGTTCAGGACTGGCCCCCACGATAAGCTGCGTACTTTGCCCCGCCGGTGCAAACCGTGGTACATGGCGAAACCTCTTGCGTTCATCCTTATGCGTAATGATCTGCGAATGGATCTGGTTCATCGGGGTATAAACCGACGAAAAATCCTTTTCTGGTGCCAGCAACCGGAGGTGATTTTCAGAGGGGATTTCTATATTCACACTCAGACGGTCGGCCAGCAATCCGGCCTGTTCTACCAGATCGGCACTTGCACCCGGAATGGCTTTCATATGGATATACCCGTTAAACCCGTGCTCATCTCTCAGCTTCCAGGCCACGGCAATAAGCCGCTCCATGGTAAAATCAGGACTAACCATAACCCCTGAACTTAGAAACAGCCCCTCGATATAATTGCGGCGGTAGAAACTTATGGTTAGATCTGCCAACTCGTCCACGGTGAAGGCCGTGCGGGCTATATCATTGCTTCTTCGATTCACACAATAGGCACAATCGTAAATACAAATATTGGAGAACAGTATTTTTAAAAGCGATATACACCTACCATCCTCCGTAAAGGAGTGACAAACCCCTATCGCAGAGGCATTGCCAATACCACCTTTTTTATGGCTCCTGCTACTGCCACTCGACGAGCAGGAAACATCATATTTGGCAGCGTCCGCGAGAATTTCTATTTTCTTTAAAATCTTATCTTTCAAAGCGTCCCATCTTTTTGATTGTTATACGATCAACATGAAGACAGGTAATTTAATCAATCTATCCAAATACTGAATATTTCTTTTTTAAAATTTCCCTCCTCCGGTGCCAGAAGGGCAGGGTAGTCCTATGGAGCGCGAAGCGATAAACGGGAAGCGCGAAGCTCAAGGCTCGTTGCCTGGAGCGCAAGCTGAAAGTCGAACCGGAGCGAAGAACCCGAGAGCAAAGCGGGTAGGAAATCAAACGTATACAGAATGAATCGCCAGGAAGAAATAAAAGATCATCTGCTCCACGTATTAATACTTTCCAGGTAATTCATCGTTACAGTGGAAGGAATGACAGCCTGACGAAAGTCTTTAGCCAGATCGCTCGCCATGAGCAATTTACTTGCACTTTTAACTTCGTCTATTGATGCCCAATGCATAATCATTGTCCATGCGTTCTTCCGCCCTTTTACCAGTTCAGAATCAATATAACCTGCCTGCAACATGTGAAAATCTATTTCCAGGGAGTTCACAATCTCTTTGAACGCTTCCATTGAAATAGATTTTTCAATTTCAAATGAAACAATCTCTGTAATTACATTATTTTCCATAATCACTTTGTATTTAGTTAATATTGGACAAAGGAACATGGATCAGCAATCTTAAAATAGTAAAAAATCGACATTTTATCCTTTGCGCAAGGAATCAATTATCAGATCATTCTCTTTTAATTGCTTTACAGGCGTTCGCCCCATGAATGATTTAAAACTATTGATAAAATGGGTTTGGTCATAGTAATCATATTCATAGCCTACTTGTGTCATCGAGTCAAAATCCCCCATGATTAATCTGTTCATTGTTTTTTGAAACTTAGTGGTCTTTAAAAAACCTTTAGGAGTTGTACCTACATATTTATTAAAAAAACGCTCCAATGTTCTCTGGTTAACAGTATGTGCTTTACAAAAGTCAGCCACATTCACAGATCCCCCGTGTAATAAGAATTCATTAATTAGCGAATCATAATACCTGTCAGGCAGTAGTTTAAAATCAATAATATCCAAAAGGGTGTCTTCAATTAAAGAAATCCTCTGATGACCTGATTCTATCGCAGCAATTCGTTCAACTTTTCGTTCAAAGCCATGAATGATATCATCGATTAAAACAGTATTATTTGCGAATTCAGAAAGAGGCACTTTTATCAAAGGGTAAAATCCGGTAGGAAAAAAGGAGATCCCAACTACATCCAAAACACCCGTTTGCTCAATATGCCTGTAGTTGTTATATATCCCATTAAAATGAGAGTTTTCAAAGGACTCTTTGATCGACCTGTTTGTGTATTGAATTGATGTCGATAAATTTATCAGCAAGTCTATATTATTCACCGGAATTAGCTTCCCATGAATAAAGACTTCCTTGTTGCTTTTAATCATCCAGTAATACTTAATCAGTTTTTTTAGCACTGGATTAATCGGGGAGAATTTTTTCAGCTCTATGTCCTTCATATGCAATTTATCTTATCCATGTGCCTGATTCAACCTTAGGGGCAACCACATGAGTAGCCTCCAGGTTTATTTTTTTGGTTTGACTTCGCTTCCGGCTAATAAAGCAAAGCTAATAATCGCCGGGTCGTGCCGACCGCTTATATTTTACCAGACACCAACGAGGTTTTATTTGCTATTATCTTTCTTTTAATTTCAATTCTTTCAATTCTCTTTTTATTGCCTGCATATTTTCTAAAACATCTCTCATTACAGGATTGGACGTAGATGAATTGCGGAGTTCTTCTTCCCGTAAGCCCAGAAGGGTATCTATTCGACCTATGATTAAGGAAAGGACAATGAATATCAAGAAAATAACAGGTATTGATATTACCATATTCTCAAAAATCAGCTTCCCCAGGTAACTCTCTTTATATGCTTCCAGCAGTACAAATGCGATCATTAAGAATTGGATGTAGCCAACATACATCTTTGCCCGGTCAATATAGATTTTCCATCGTATAAGTGTTTTTCGATCTGCTTTTATTTTAGCCATAATAGTAAAAAGTTGTTATATAAGAATCACTACATTTTCTGGTCAACGCAAACCTGAAGTACAATTTCCTGCCTCATTGTGGTTTGCTCAACTGTCTATGGTCCCATTAAATCCTGAATTTTTCTATCTAAATTATCCTGACGCACAGCGAATATCTCGTTTTCAATTTCAGTGAAATTATTTCTATTCTTAGTAAATTCTATTCTTCCATCGTTCAAATAACTTATTGAATCACAAATGGGTAATAAAGATTCAAGTATATGGGATGTAATGAGTATAGTCTTTGTGGTTTTTAACTTCAACAACAGGGTTTTAATTTTTTGTACGGTATCTAAATCAACTCCATTAAAGGGCTCATCTAAAATCAGGACTTCCCTGTTTAGACAAATGATGCCCATTATTGCCAATTTCTTTTTCATGCCTGTTGAATAGTCATCAATCAACTTTTTTAATGGTAATTCAAATAAAGTGTTCCATTTATCGATGTCAAAAGTTGGATTCTGTGTTTTGAAAAGGGTAAGATATTCTTGACCCGTTATTCTTGGATAGAAATAGTTTATGGTTTCAAGGTAAGCAATATCTTTTCGTTTAATATCTCTATTATCGTATTGAATTGTACCTGTAACCCTATTTTTCAGACCATACACCGTATTTAGCAATGTTGTTTTACCCGAACCATTTAAACCAACCAAGCCATGGATTGTATTACTGTGTATCTCCATGCAAAGATTGTTAAGAACACTATGACTGCCGTAATGGACCGTTAAATCATTGATTTTAATCATCAAAATATGGTTTAAGATTTTTAAGTGCCTTTTTATAATATATGATTCCCATGATTATTGGAACTGGCCAAAATGCAGGTAATATTACAAATAAAATATTAGTAGAAACAATAATACTGTTGCGGTTCAGATTGGCGTTTTCCTCAAACAAACCATACTTAAAGATTATGGTAATAACCTGGATTAAAACAGAAACCACTAAAGCTCCCAACAAAAAACGCCATGTAGATATTTGAAATATAAGGCCAATTATTAGTATTGGAGCAGAAACAACAAATAATTGCCCTACATTGGTGTATATCTTTTTTAATATAAATTTACCTGGGCTCTTTGCATAAAACGCTACAAATTCTCTTGATTCACCATGAAAGTAAAAACCAGAAATCAGTAATGATAGAAGAATAAGTCCAACAACAGCTACATAGGGTTTAAATGAAAAGGTCAAAAGAATTAAATATGCTGGCAATAATATAAGGATGTTTTTTCTTATTCCACTTATCCATTCAAAAGAACTGGTGGGAATAAAGGGCAGCCTGATTCTAAATTTTGAATTCAGGTTCAGGTTAAAAGGATTTATCAGTATTTTAATAATTGAACCTAAATATTGTGATTGTACATTACCATTAATAAATGGGACCATTAGAACAACCACAATAAGGATTCCTGCACCCATCCAGTTGCTATAAAATACCCAGATCAAAAAAATTGGAAGCATTAATACCAAATATTCACTCAAATAGATTGGGTAGGGATGTTTAATTATGGCTTTTAAAAAAGGTTTATCTTTTCTGGAAGTATGCACAGACAACAACAATATCGCAATTATTATCAGGGATGCAATGGTGTTTTCTGCTGATGTTGTAAAATGATACATAAAGAAGGATACAAGCCAAAGCATTACTGTAAGGATGATTACCCTAAACAATCCTAACTCGTTTAATATTCGAATGAATTGTGCAAGCCTAACCTTAAAAACTGCTTTTATCATTTACCTGGTTTCTGAAGTTTAAAAAGAAGCCTGCCATCCTTTCTGCGGCTGACAGGCTTCTATTATGGTCTTTTTGGCTATTGGGCTAAATGTGAACCTTACGTTTGAGGTTTGGCGGACGTTTTTTTATCCGGCTCTTCTCACCAAAGATTCACCACCGAAAACGCCTGATCCTCCTTCTTCACATAATAGTCTTCGGGATGATCCCAGGATATGCCGGGGGCTTTGGCATTGAGCTCGGCAATGCGGCGCTTGCGGATGTCGAAAATCCTTACCCCCTGGTAGTCGTATACGGGGGGATAATAAAAGTGTGCCGTCACCAGGGGCTTGGAGGGAGAGGGGTTTTGCAGGTGATGGATGCCGTTGAGGGGCTCAAAGATTACTTCCCCCTTGCGGTAGCTCTTGGGTGGATGACACGAAAGGCGTGCCTCTTCAGGTTCGAAAACAAAGGAGGTTTCGGTCATCAAACCTTTCAGCACAGCAATGTATCCCCAGAAGTTGTTGTGCTGGTGGGGTGAGACCTGGTATTGCGAAGGCCATACGGTAAGGAATACCCTGATGGGACCATCCATAAGGACTATACGGTGGTACTCATCAAATCGCGACTCATCAAGGTATTGCAAATAATCTACATTGGCAAAATCGAATGTATTCAGGGTCAATTTCAAAATATTGGGTTCAATAACTTTTGACTCCAGTTTCCTTAGCTTCTCTAGTACTTTTTCCATTGTTTTAATTGCTGAATCGTTTATGTGTTTAATTGTTTATTCGTTTATATATTGAGTCCCTGCCAAAAAATCATTTCACGATATTAAAAAAAACGAACTATTTCAATGCGCAGTATCTCAATAAATGGCGCTCTCCCCCTTTTGGGGAATGAGATGTACTATAGTTTTCAGATGGACTCTTAGTAGAATCGATGGACTGCTGGTTTAACGAATGCCTAAGCATTGAATAAATGAAAACGTTTATCCACAAATACCATCAACTGGATGTATCCTTACCCTAAATTGATCTTATTTATTTTGAGCAATTTGAGTTTCTTATGTGTTAATTTGTGAATTCAACTTTTAAAGATACAAAAAATTTGCTGGTGGAGAATGAAAAATCGGAAGATAACGCTTTACAGCTGCTTAAAGTCCCCCCAGCAATCCAACAATCAACACTAAACAAATAAACGATTAAACGATTAAACGATTAAACTTCGAATGTATATCTTTGCGGTAATAAAAAAAACAGCGTGGAGAAAAACAAAAAAAACATCTACTTCATATCCGACGCCCACCTGGGTGTGCCCGATTACCACAGCAGCCTTGAACGGGAGAAACTGCTTATACAATTGCTCGACAGCGCCGCCCGGGATGCTTGGCAGATCTTTTTACTGGGCGACATCTTCGATTTTTGGTTCGAATACAAAAGCGTAGTTCCCAAGGGCCATGTACGCCTGCTGGGAAAAATCGCCGAAATCACCGACGCGGGAATCCCCGTGCATTATTTCACGGGCAATCACGACATGTGGATATTTGATTATTTCAGCCATGAGCTCGGGGTAATTATGCACCGCAAGCCCCTGGAGATTACTCTGCACGACAAGCTCTTCTATATTGCCCATGGCGACGGGCTGGGTCCGGGCGACTATGGCTACAAACTGGTCAAGAGCATCTTCTCCAGCCGTATCAGCCAGAAACTGTTTTCATTCCTGCATCCGGGCTTTGGCACTTCACTGGCCCTATACTTCTCAAGGCGCAGCCGCATGGCCAACGGACATAAGGACGAGATCTTTTTGGGCGAAAACAAGGAGCACCTCATCCGATATTGCAGGGAAATGATAAAACAAAAGCCCTACGACTATTTTATCTTCGGCCACCGCCATCTGCCTATGAAGATAAACATCAACGATAAAGCCACTTACATCAACACCGGCGAATGGGTGAAGAGCTTCTCCTACGCCCTGTTTGATGGTAAGCATATGCTGTTAAAATACTTTAAACCCTCCTGAAAAACTACCCTCATCATTACATTTACCATGTGCGTCTGATTTTTTTTGCGTTTAACATGACTTTTTTCTTGTTTTTAAGATAAGTTTAATTATTTTTGTCGTTGAAAGGAAAATATTATGAAAAATCAATGCACTTATTGCTCGTCCTGCCCTCTGTACAGGGGCTCGATAGGCATATCCGAAGACATACGCATCATGTACACGTACTACTACTGTTTGAATGAACCCGACAGGTGGAAGCAGTGCAAGCGCTATACGGTAAAGACCACCGAAGGCCAATGTCCGGACTTTGTAATGCCCAACACTTTGCTGACGGTAGAACAGATCAGACAAAAAAGACAACAGGAATTTGTCATGGATTATTAAACGACTTCGGCAACCACAAAGGTACTACCCCCTACAAACACCAGATCGTCTTTTCCTGACGATGCTTTGGCTGCTCTGAGGGCTTCACCCACCGACGAAAAAGCTTTTCCTTTCAACCCTCTTTTAGCAGCTTGCTCCCTGAGCAACCGACTGTCCAGACCGCGTGGTACATCGGGCCGGCAAAAGTAATAGCTGGTATTTTCAAGTGGCAGGGTTGTCAGCATCTGATTCAGATCCTTGTCGTTCATGATTCCCAGCACAAAATGCAGATGGTGGTGCGGTGTTCTTTTAATGTTCTCCATCACGAAGGCCAGCCCGTCGGCATTATGCCCGGTATCGCATATCACCAGCGGATCCTGCGCCAGCATCTGCCAGCGGCCACGGATGCCCGTGTTTTCCACCACGTTTTTCAGCCCTTGCTGCACATACTCTTCCCTGAGGGTAAATATCCCCTGCCGGTTTATGGCATCCACGGCGGCCACTACGGTGCAAATGTTTTCAACCTGATAGGTGCCCGTAAGGGCACATTCCAGCTCTACCCTGCCCTGCTCTCTTTGCACACCCATCTGCAGAAGGGGCATGCGATGGCGGGTAATATGCTGGGGATTTATCGCCTCATAAGCCTGTTGGGTAAAAACAATCTCAGAGTGGGTCTGCGCGGCTTTCTCCATAAAGACCGCATGGGTTTGTGGACGGCTCTTGCCGATCACCACGGGAACGCCCGGTTTTATGATGCCTGCCTTCTCGCCTGCGATGGCTTCAAGGGTATTGCCCAGCAGGTTGGTGTGATCAAAGCCTATATTGGTGATTACCGACAATTCGGGGCTAAGGATATTGGTGGAGTCGAGGCGTCCACCCAGACCGGTCTCTATAATCGCTATGTCGACCTGTTCACGGGCGAAGAAATCGAAGGTCATGGCGATGGTCATCTCGAAAAATGAAGGCTGTAGCGTATCGAAAAAGCCTTTGTGGGCCTTAACGAAATCCACCACCACTTCCCGGGGCATCATTTGTCCGTTTATGCGGAAGCGCTCCCTGAAATCGATCAGGTGGGGAGAGGTGCACAGCCCGGTTTTATAACCTGCCTGCTGAAATATCGAGGCCAGCATATGAGCCACTGAGCCTTTGCCGTTGGTGCCGGCAATATGAATGCTTTTGAATGTATTTTCGGGATTGCCTATGCGTGCGGCCAGGGCCAGGGTATTATTAAGATTGGCCTTGTAGGCAGCAGGTCCTATACGGTGAAACATAGGCAGTTGCGCATAAAGATAATCGAGGGTTTGTTGGTAATCCATCAATTGAGTCTGATAAAGTTGTAGGTGATGGTACCTTTTTGTTCGTGCGCAGCATCGTTCTTCACATCGAATCGTGCCTTGAGCGCGGCGGCTTCGGCAGCGGCCCACAATACACGGTCGCTGGTGGTGGTGCCCCTGGCACCTGCCGTGGCACGTATTACTTGTCCACTGCGGTTTACGGTGATCTCAACCACTACTTTCCCCTGTGATGAGGATGCATATTCGGGCAGCGGGAGACTGTTGGCACGACGTCCGGTAAGGCTGAACTGAACACCATTACCCTGTCCGCCACCTACCGAAGCGGTGCCGTCGGTGCTACCTTCTTCGCGGCCCTGGGTTCCCTCCTGTTGGGTGTCGCCCTGGCTTTGACTGGTAGTGGTTTGACTGTCGCGGCCCGGGAACATTGCTCTGGGATCGACCTGTGGCTCGGGTTCGGGCTCAGGTTCGCGGGGAGCAGGCTCTGCCTGAGGCTCAGGTGCAGGCTCCCTGACGGGTTCATTTCGTGTTTCCTGCCTGTCGCGTGGAGAAGTAGGAATGGCAACGGTTTCTTCTGTATCCTGAGAGGCCACCTCTTCGGTAGCCTGCGATGAGCGGGTGGGCTGTGGCTGGGGTGGCGGTGGGGAGGCGCTCAGAGGCTGCGTCTGCCCCCTGCCCTGTGGCGTATAGCCCAGGGTTACCAGTACACCCTCCTCTTCGGGCAATGGCAAAGGTGTGGACAACCCAAAAATAAAAAAGCACAGGATGAGCACCCCATGAAATAGTATGGTACCCACAAGTGCTTTGTTGTTATATTTCTTTTTGGTTTCTTCCATAGTTTACTTGCGTGGCTGGGTAGCCAAAATAACTTTGTGCTGCGTTTGTGCCATACTGTTGATGTTGTTGACCACATCGATAACGCTTACGATATACTGCACGGGCACACTCTGGTCGGCACGTAGCACCACCGATGCCTCGGTCTCATTACGTAGGGCAACAACCAGGCCATCATGGAGCTGATCAATGTCTACTTCTACCTCTTCGAGAAAAATGTCGTTCTCCCCGTTGATGTAAACGGTGGTGGTTTGGCGGGCCATGGTACGGCTTTCGCTCGAGGGCAACAGCAGCTTTATGGCATTGGGAGCTACCAGGGTTGAGGTAAGCATAAAGAAAATGAGCAAAAGAAAGACCAGGTCAGACATGGAGGCCATGTTGAATTCTGCTCTGCGGGGGTTTCTGAGTTTTATTGCCATAGATAGAGTTTAATTACGATGCAGGCTCATGCAGCAGGTCCATAAATTCAGTAGCCCTGGCTTCGAGCATAAAAATAACCTTTTCAATGCGCGAAACCAATATGTTGTAGCAGATGTATCCGATAATCCCCACGGTGAGACCGGCAATGGTGGTAACCATCGCTTCATAGATACCGCCGGCCAGCAAGGCGATGTCGATGTTGTTGCCCGCCATGGACATATTGTAGAAAGCTTTTACCATACCCATTACCGTGCCCAGGAAACCCAGCATGGGGGCAGCACCGGCCACAGTAGCTAAAAAGGCAATGTTCTTTTCGAGTTTGGCCACTTCGAGCTTGCCCACGTTTTCGATGGCCGCATTGATATCGTTGAGCGGACGACCTATGCGGGTGATGCCCTTGGAGATCATACGCGAGAGCGGCGTCTGGTTATTGCGGCACAGCGATTTGGCACTGTCTATCCGTCCTTCATGAATAAAATCCCTGATGTTGTTCATGAAATTGTACTCCTCCTTAGTGGCCTTGCTGATGGCCATATAGCGCTCTATAAAGATGTATATGGCTATGACCGACAGAATAAGCAGCGGGATCATTACGATGCCGCCTTTGAAAGCGAGGGTAATAAAATTTAAGGTTTCTTCGGCGGGCATGTCAACGTTGGTGGTGTCAGCGGCAGCCTGGGTGCCCAACTGTACCTGAAGTAAGAAAGAGTTTATCATGAATAGAAGCTTTTTTCCTGTTTTTTTTGTTTGATGTAATAACTATAATTGGACAAAAATATTATGCACAGACAAAATTAATAAATGTTTTCAGTTGTTTAGGGTTTAGAGAGGGTTTATAAAGTTTATAGTTTATAAAGTTTATGGTTTGGCGGTTGTGGCGTTTGAAGTTTGGTGTGCTTGGTTTTAACTGGGACATTTGGGACAATTGCTTGTTACCCATCACCTGGTCCTTGTTACCTTTCCACTTTTCACTTCACTTTTCACTTTTCACTTAATCTCTTTCTCAATATGCACGCTCGTAGTGGGAAAGGCAAAATCGGCACCATGCCCTGTTACGATGTCGATGATGCGGTAAAGAATTTCCTGTTTCACATCCAGGTAGACCGTCCAATCCATGGTATCAACAAAGAAGAGCACCATGATGTCGAGGCTACTGGCGCCGAAATCATGAAAACGCACCAGTCCTTCGCTGTTGGTATTGGGATGATCGTCGATGTAATGCTGTATGTCGGCTACTATGGTTTTGAGCTGTTGGGATGAAGTGGAATAGGTCAGTCCCAGGGTGAAATGTCCCCTTCTGAAGGTTCGCATGGTAAGGTTGTCGAGCTCCGAATCGATCATCTTGCGGTTGGGCAGAGTAACAAAACTCTTCTCAAGGGTGCGCAGACGGGTACTGCGAAAGCCAACCTTTTCCACCACGCCGGTTATCCCTGCTACCCTGACCATATCGCCCACCACAAAAGGTTTGTCGAGAAATATGGTGAAAGAGCCAAACAGGTTCTCCAGGGTTTCTTTAGCCGCCAGGGCAATGGCAAGCCCCCCTATACCCAGACCGGCCACCAGGGTGCCGACATTAAGGTTGAACACAGAGCCCAGGATCAGCAGGATGCCAAAGATAACGATGATGATCTTGATGAAGTCAATAAAGAAAGGGATGACCTGTCCCGAATACTTATCGTCGATGCCTCCTGCCCGGGCTTGCAGCACCAGAGAAAGGAAGTCGGTAACCCGCAGAAAGACCCAGATGATGGCCCCGTAAAGAAACACAAAATAGATGCGATGCAACACATAGCGCACTCCAAAGGTTTCGGGTGTTGTAGCCTCCCACTGAGTGGGCATGCTCAGCTGAGAAAAAGCAATGTACACCACCACCACCATAATGCTAAAGGCAATGGGCCGGTGCATGAGTTCTCTGAAGCGCTGTGCGTGACCATCGGCAGAGAGGCCTTTAAAAAGCCTGAAAAGCAGACGGCTGAAAATTATTGAGAAGAGGCGTTTGAACAGCAGCCCGGCCAGCAGTATGGCCACAAAGATTGCATAGTCCCACAGGGTATTGGCCAAAAAAGTCTGGTTCATCAGCGTGGAGAAATTTTCCATAGGTATGTTTTTTTTGTACTCTGCCCCATAAAAAGGCGGGTCAAAATTATAAAAAATATCTGGGGTTTTAGGGTTGGATAATCATTGAAGAGTTGTTTAATCGTTGATGTGTTTAATCGCTGAAGAACTTTAATTCCTAAACAACTAAACGGTTAAACCACTAAACAATCAAACTCTATAACGCCTCATCATCCACCCAGTGGCCGCTATAACGTATATTCCCCGATTTGTCGTACAGAACTCCCTGCCCCTGGCGAAGGTTGTTGTCCCATTCTCCGCTGTAGTAATCGCCATTGGCCCAGATATAGGTGCCGCTGCCACAACGGATATCGTTTTTATATTCACCTTTATAACTGTCTCCTGAGGGCCATAAAAACAGCCCTTCTCCATGCCGTTTGTTTTCTATCCATTCACCGGTATAGTAACCGCCGTCGCTCCACAAACCACTGCCACCCCCATATGCTTTGCCCTCTCTGATATGCCCGAAATACAGTATAGTGCCATCAGAAGTTCTTATGATCAAGGTATCGATCATGGGTGCTTCGGGCAACTCCTGCCTGACAGCTAGGGCCTGCGCCACCGAATCGATGATAAATTGTTTATCAACTGGCGCTTCAACGGATGCAAGCTCTCCTTGCAAGCTATCGGCCTTATTTTGGACCAGCAATAGCTCAGCCTTTAAAACCGATTCAGTTGCCCTCTGATTCAGCTGTCTTTGCCTTTGGAGCAACAGCTGTATCTGAATTTTGAGAGAATCGATATGATTCTTGAATTGATGCCGTGAAAGGAACAAGGAATCGTCAGCATTAAGATCTTGATAGGATTCCAGTGCCCTTTCGAAATCACCGGCAAGGAACATTTCATCTGCATCATTTTTCAACTGCAGAAGTCTGATCTGTTCGATGGCTTCCCGGTACTGCGTGTTGACCATTTCTGTTTGCCGAACCGCTTCCCGGTACTTCAGGTTATATCTTCTCCACTGGTAAACTGTAAAGGCAAGAAGAATAATCAGTAGAATAAAATTTATTTTGCTCCTCATTATAGCAGATATTTATTGCCGTGGAATATTGTAGCGTACCCGGTCGGGTTGTTTTCCCCGGGGAAGGTTGTAGATCATATAAACACTGTTGGTGCCTCCCGATATACCCGAGAAGGAAGGT
>JBEPXC010000084.1:0-13925 GCA_041642035.1 Sphingobacteriia bacterium | reverse complement strand
CTATTGTATAAAAATCACTTCAAGGTTCTGTGGTATCCTTTACTTTTCAAGTATTTACAGATAAGTACTAATTCACCTTGAGCTTTTCGGTGAAAACAGTATTATTCGAAATTATGGACACCAGATAAATGGATGAGGTAAGAAATCCTCCGGTGTTGATTACAACTGGGTTATCATTTTGAACTCTACTGCGGAATACTGTTTGCCCCTGAAGGTTGGTAATCCTTACTTCAGAGCTTTGCGCAGGATCAAATCCATTCAATTCGATACGAAGCATCTCATTGTTTATAGGATTAGGAGATATCCTGATGCTCTGATCGTGATTTGAAGGAAATTCATTATACATACCGGTAGATAAATCAACAATACGGATGGCATCAATTCGGGTAGTTACATCGGCCGATTTAACCTGGTACCTTCTAAACCAGTTGATGGCATTTAAATCCGGACTTCCCATAACACCCGCTTCACTAAATTTTAAAGAGAGAAAATTCCATCCCGGGCTTAATCCTTTCATGCTCCAGTTAAACTCATGCTCATCAGGTTTCCCCGCGCTTCCCAATTCAAATTGATTACTATTGTCAAAAGCCGAAGGATCAGACACATAATACCAAAACTCCAGGGCACCTGTTTCTATTGTAGTATTAGAATCGAATGGTACAGAAAAATGCTTTTTAAATTCATTCGTTGCTTGTCCTGAAAATTCAATACATGCTGTACCCTGTTTATGATCTAAGGTATTTAAAACTATGGGGCCGGCTGAGGTCCAGCCGGATAAATCATCGCAAACATCCAGATAATCATCAACATCTCCAACGGAGATAACTACGCTTTTGGTTTCATTACCAAACCATTCAACATTCTCTTCCATCATTCTCCACTGGAAATGATATTTACCTTCCTCGGTGGGTGCCGTAATCTCGAATTCAAAGATTTTGTTTTCATTGGGTGCAATTTGTTCCCCCTGATCTAATGCAACACGACTGATGCCCCAGGTGTTATTGTCCTCAGGATTCCAGCTACCCAGCATATACTTATCCGTATCCGTCCAGGTAGATTCTCCGGTATTTCTCATCATGATACTGACCGTTGCTGTTTCACCAGGATCCATCGTTTCCGGAACTTCCTGGCTGAAGAAAGCGGCATCGCTGATAATCTGTTCTCCCACCAGAACACGGGCTTCGACTCCACCATAATGTTTCGAATTGTTTTTATCCAACCATTGCAGCAAATAACCGCGCAATTCTTCCGCTTTTGCTTTATAATCGTCTGCTTCGGGGTTGTTCCCGATCAGGTTATTCATCTCGTGAGGATCGGTATTTAAATCATATAAGGCATTCAACACCGTGGAGCTTTTTGTATAGGGAATCATAAGCTTCCAGCCATCCTTCAGGATCATAAAGTTGGGCGATTCCGGTCCTCTAAAATCCCATTCCGTAACAACATATTGTCCATGGGTTTGGTCTGTTTCCTCTATTAAGCCACGAAGACTTACGCCATTGGAGGGATGTTCAGGAATTCCCAGGTAGTCCAGTATAGTAGGAAATAAATCAACCAGAGAAACATACCCCTCAACGGTGGTTCCGGCTTGTATATCGCCCGGAAAGCGCATGATAAGCGGAATGTGTGATGATTCTTCGTAAAACACGTTCTTCTCGCGCATGCCGTGTGCTCCAAGCATTTCACCATGATCGCTGGTGAAAATAACCATAGTATTTTCGGTAAGATTATGCTCATCCAGTTTATCGAATAAAGTACCCAGCCAATGATCAATCTCAGCAATAAGACCGTAATAATTGGAAATCATATATTTGATTTTCTCAGGGTCTGTGTATTCGGTGCGATTTTGTCTGCCATTGGTATTTTTATAAGGCGAGTTCTGCATGTCATCGCTAATGCTAACCGGAGGGATCATGTCTTCATGAGGATACATGCTGTAGTATGGTTCGGCGGGTGTTATGGGAGAATGAGGATAATGTAATGAAAGGGTTATACTAAAAGTCTCATCCTTTAATCGTTCAACGGCTTCGATGGCTTGTTTGGTCAGATAGGCAGTATTGGTATGATCCGGATCCATCATCAGCTTCCCATGTTGATCGGGTTGACTATGTTTTAAGCCCGAAGCATTCAGTTCCTCCATGGTCATCCCATAAAAACGATCAATAGGATCGGCCTTGTATGGAAATTTAGACATCAGCTCCATAAATTCCCCCTGCCCAAACGAAGGTTTGGTTGCATTTTCATTCAGATAATCCATATACATTCTCCCCTGGCCACCACCGCCAAACATCCATGTTCCATCGGTAGTATACTGGTGTGGATTCTGGTACACATTGGGGGCCCTGAATGAGCTGGAGTGCCATTTACCATAATATTCACAACGATAGCCATGCTGGTCGAGAATTTCATCAAAGGTGGGCATGGACATGGCATCGGGGTCGGCATCAAAATAGGCATCGTTGTTTGTAATACCCGTATTTTCAGCGGTATGTCCTGTTAAAATGGAGGTTCGGGCGGGGCAACAGACTGCTTGCGGGGTATAAGCATTTTTAAACCAGGCGCCTTCAACGGCAAGCCGGTCCAGGTTAGGGGTTTGAAGCACCGTATTACCCGCATGACTCAACGCATCATAGGTTTGCTGATCGGTAATGATAAACAGCAGGTTTTTCTTGGGGGTTTGAGCAACTGAGCTGAGTGGAATACCCAAACAAAAGTTCGCAATTAATATTTCTAATATGGGTAATTTGTTAATCATCGTTTTTAGTGTTTAATTCTAATAGCCCAAATTAATAACGCGTCTGTTTCTTTACAATCACTAAAATATTTTATTTATTTTCCGGATATGCCTGTTTGATTTATGATCCTCAATGGACAATATATATAGACCCACCGGCAAATCATAAACTTCAATAACCATATTTGACCCTCCGGATCTAAACGACTTAAGTTTATTTCCCATTACATCAAACAGTTCAACTTCAAATACTCCGTCTAAACCATCAATTTTGATTTCTGACTTTACCGGATTGGGATAAACTTGTATATTTTTAAAGACCGGATTATTTTCAACCGAGGTTTCATTACATTCAGAACTTATACAAACCTGTCCCATTGGAACAGGATTACCTGTGGAGTTGATGTCGCGTACAAATACATCATAATTTCCCATGGCCAGGTCTCTTATTTCAAAAACACCAGCATCAGAGTCCACCGAATAAGGGAAGGTTGTTCCACCATCTAAACTAATCTCCAAAACAGAAACATCTTCATGATTGGGAAAAATAAATGTCATAGCACAATCATCAACACCGGGCAATATAGTCATAATTCCTTCATCGGGAGTTCCCAATGTTTGGGAAAGAGGAATTTCCCCTCTCAAAGTTTCTGCCGCTTTCCCGGCGCATCGCAGGTACCAATCACTCGGAAGATCATATCCATCGATATCCAGATCAAGCCAAAATTGCTGAGCCGGAGACTGTTGCTCATTCTCAGCGGTTTTGAAAAAAGCGGTACTTTCATCCACTTCGTCAAACATGGCGAAATATAATGTTTCCATATCATTATCCAAGGCGCCAAAAAGCTGCAGCCAGAAGAAGTTCCCTCCATCGCGGGGAATATGATTCTTGGGGTCCCTCCCATCCTTCAGGTTATGCCATGAAAAGCCCGGGAAAAGAACCGGGACATAAAGCACATCATTAGCATCGCACCAAGTCTTACCTGGGATAATTTCATTGTTCAGATAATTATTATACTCATTCTGTTGGCCAAACCTTCCTACCATCCATGGACTAATTACTTCTACCTGAGCCATAGCGTTTAGCCAACGTTCATTCTCCTGAAACCAATAATTTCCAACACCCAATTTAATGGAGGCACGATACTTCGGATCGGGGTTATTATGAAAAAATTCGATAAGTTCTTCCAGCTGCTCAACTGTTGCATCATCCCGCACCGTATAACCCCATAGGGATACCAAGGGAAGTCCATTATGGTTTAAATACCGTGAGGAGGATGTAACCCCTACGTTATCAACCAGGTGCATCCAGTCTTCCTTGATATCATCTACCCTATTGGCTATGCCATCATACATAATGGCAAAAACGCGACCATACATTTCACATCCTTCCATAACAAATTCGGTGGTCTTGTCCCTAAATCTCATGACCACCTTATCATTATACTCACTAATAAACCTTTGCACAAATACACCATCGGTATTGTAATCCCTTACCCACTTCATGTGCCGCAATACCGTTTGTTTGTTGCCAGAGGAAAAAACTTCTGCTACATCACCATTGGGTAGTGTATAGGCGGTGGGGTATTTTTCATCTTCGCAAAATTCCCGAAGGTCAGGAAACATTTCAACCCCTAATGGGTCCAGGCCTATAACATCCATGTTTCCCCAATGCCAGTAATGTGGCCTGGGGCTATTATCATCCGGGTGGGCAAACCATCCCTGGTATCCAAACATTGCCTTACCTTTAAAAGTGCTATTGTCTACGGGCTCAACAACAAGTTTTTGAGCAGAAGAGATTTGAAAGATAAAAATGGTTGCAAGGAAAAGGTAGAATTTTTTCATAGAATCTATTTATAAAACAAAAATGCGGACTTCTAAATTTATCAAAATAAAAGTACTTTAATGGCATTAACAGATGCTTAATTTTGAATTAATACACGAATATTAATCATATAAATTTCCATACAACTGCTCATGTATTATAGCTACTATTGCCCGATAGCATTGGTGATTTATTTAATATTTTAAGATTTTCCGGATATACGAATGCCTATTAGTGCTAATCCTGAGAAAATAAATGCCATTCGGCAAACGGGTCAAATCCAAAATCTCTTCTGCGTTATCAGAGCTTTTATTGAGCAGGATATTGCCTGCTGCATTAAATACCGTGATAAGATACCCGGTATTCAAATTAGTCTTGAGGTTTAATATTCCATTGAATGGGTTGGGATATACATTCAGATTGTTATCGGTATAGGAAAAATTCGAATCATGATCCTGGTTTGAAGTAACCGTTTGCCAGCTATTTCCGGTAGCGCTAATCAAGTAAGAATCAGGGGCATTATTCTGGAAAGCCAATTGATCACCCGTTATTTCGTTCACAGTATTATTGGTGAAAGTAGCCGATCCAACAGCATTGTTTTTGATCAGAATTCCCTGTGCTGTCGGACGGGTAATCATATTGCCTGTAAACTCCGCTGTACAAGATTGTACATCCATACCTAAGCCAGGGGAATCGATAATAGTATTATAGGAAACGGTAGCAGTAGCACTATCGGTAACGCATATGCCGCCATAGCCATAAATGGGTCGTAAACCGCACCCACGAAGGATCAGATTACCTGTAACCAAAACAGATTCGCAAGGATTACCTCTGGTCCCGAACTTGCCAATTCTAATCCCATTAGAAGAAGTAGGATCGGTAATTAAATTATCTTTTAATAGGGTATTTCTGCCGCCGGCAATACGCATTCCATTGGCCCACATAGCACCTATGGAAGTATTGTTAAGAATTTTGACATCAACCATATTATATGTTGCACCCCCATCATTTTGTGAATTTAGGGCTATCCCATCATCTCCTGAACCAATAATAAAGTTATTTTGGGCAGTCATTCTTTTGCCGGCATAACCAGGTTTAACGCTGGGGCCATTATTTAGGTTGATGCCATCGGCCCAGGTTTCAAACGTACGGCAATCTTTAATTGTCCCATCGGTGCCACTTAGCCAGAATGCTGCACCGCTGGAGGTTACCCAAACTCGTTGGATTGTATATCCCTTTGTGCCCTGACATGTCATTCCATAATCATGGCCATGCACCTGTTCCCTGGCGGTTTCAGGGGTAAATATATGTAAGTCCTGTACATTACAGTCAGTCAGATCCCACTTATGCCTGCCACCAATAATTCGGGTATTTTGGGTGTACCACATGCCGGCACCATAAATGCTTATCTCTTTGGCCTTAATAACACCCTGTGTATGAAATTCACCTGTCGGTATCCACATGCCCTTACCTTGTGTCTGGCAGGCAGAAATACAATTTACAAAAGCCGGGGAATCATCAATACCGTCATTGGCAATGGCACCAAAATCAGTTACTGAAAGGGTATTTGCCGGCTGAGCAAGTGGTGCACCAACGTTTTCGAGCATAATAAGGTCAATCTTATAATAGGAAGCCGTATTGGCTGAATCTTTTTTAAGCATGATGGTGCTGCCGGCCGCAACGAGTGTGCCCTTGATAAATGCCGCGCCCGATTCAAAAAACCTCTTGGCGTTGCCTGAAGCAGGATTATTATCGGTCTGATGGGCACCATAGATCCATGAATATCTTGATGTAGTATTAATTGCCTGTCGGAATTCACCATTTACATAAAGATTTAAAGTGGCATCAATTCCGCCACCGCTTGGCGCATCTGGAATGCAGACCCTAACGATAATAGCATTGGACTCTTCGGTGGTGGTCCACGATACCGACTCGCCTGTTGATCCTAATTTTACCAGAGATCTTCCGGACGCTTCAAACTCAGGCGATGACTCGGCAGGGATTGAGAACTGAGAATGGATTGTTGCTCCCCCACCCAATGTACCGTTTTCAGCTTCGTATATCTTAAAAGGGGTAACAGCCCCTTGAGCGCCTGCAGTATTGTTTCCTGTTAAAAAAATGGCAAAACAAAGAACTTTAACTAAAATGAGTTTTTGAACCCGTGTATTCATGATTTTTTTCCTTTTTATTTACAAGGGAGACTGATCCCTAGCTAATATACGAACGATGCATTATAAGACATTCATTTACATACAAATACAGCTTACATAATTACAATCCGTTGCGTTTGCATGTCACCATCAAGTGTAACTTGTATAAAATAAATTCCAGGGGTGATATTCACCAGTGGAATATCCAGCTTATGCACTCCGGGTTCAAAAGAATGATGGGATAGTGGCATAGATACTTCAGAACCATTCATATCAAGGATAGACACGCTTACGTCGGATAACTTTTTCAAACCCAGTTCAACAGAAACCTTATTATCACAAACCGGATTTGGATAGATGTTTATAATTTGGTCGTGTAAGAAATTGGTATTGTCGGCCGACAGTGTAGCTGTTGAACTCAAGGTTACCGACTTTGTGCTAAAGGCAGGGACATTCATTTTTACGTCAACGATCTGGTTGCTATGCCCTTCAAACTGCTGTTCTATATACCCGTCTCCGGATGTGATGATATAAGTAGATCCTTTAGGCATGACAAAACGTGCAAATGCACCTTCGATTTCAAAATTGAAATTATTTTTTATAGTGGCTGTCATGCTGTCCCCCGCGAAATCAGAGAAACTCAGCGTAAGTTTATCAGAGTTATAATCCCTTGTATATGCAAGAGCTTCATTGGCTGCTCTGGAGTTTCCTATGGGCTCAAATGTACCTGTTATGTTATTTACTTTATATAAATTAAAAGGGGCTCTCCAGTTTCCGCCTCTGGCCGTATTAGCAGTATACACTTTATACACATCAAAATTATCAACCCTCATGGGGTTATCATTTGCTCTGTGTATATGCCCGGCTAAGATCAGATCCAACTCTGCGTCTGCATCATAAAAAGCTTTATAGGTAGCCGGAACACTTTCCTGAGGTTTATGTATAAAGGCGACGCGAAAATTGCCTTTTCCCTGCTGATTGATCCAGTCGACGGATCTCTCGAGTTGCCAACCGTAGTTAGGAACGAAATCGGGGTGCCCTCCTCCTGTTCTGGGAGACCAGCCGTTATTTATACCCGAGAAGCGGGTATTCCCGTAGCTAAAATTCATGGTTGTAAGACCATACGATTCATTATACCATTGCGCTACGACTTTCAAATACTCCGGATCACCATATTGCTCCTTTTCCTTATTATAGTCCTTCTGTTGTGTATCATGATTACCCGGTATCATAAACACAGCAGCATTAGCTTCATTCAATCCTCTTACGGATGAATGGCCACGCATGAATTCCTGAATTCTTTGTTCAGTCATACCTGGATTATTCGTGTTTGGGTAATGAGAATCACCAGTTTCTATGAATACAACAGGGTCTATAATGTTAGCGGCATCAATAACAGCAGAAACTTCATGGTGGATAATATCCTCAGTATCTTCTCTGGCGCCCTGCCAGCGATGAGCATCAGTCATGTGTAAAATGTAATAGCTGTCTCTGTATTCTTTTATGATCTTAACCGCTGCCCGGGAAATTTCATCACCACTTGATGTTATTAATTTTACATCATAGCGATCTGCCGGAACATCAGCAGGAACATTTATGGTGATTTTAGTATTGTAGGTGTTCCCCGACCATTCATCATATATCCAGCTTCCTGTGACTGATGAAAAACCTGTAGGGATGATGTCAATGTGAGGGCTGGTAAGTACAATAGAATCCACGGTTTGTAATTCATCGGCTATAAACCATACTTCAAAACTATCTCCTGCCTTCACCATTGCTGTGGAGGCACGCCAGGGATAAATTATTTTTCCTGCCCAACCATCAGGTGTGATAAACAGGATGAAAAATAAAGCAATAAAAAATGCAGTAGATTTTCTCATAATGGTATGTTTTAATGATATTCATATTTTATCTTTTACCGCATAATGGAGCAATGCAGCCATTACCTGATAATAAGTTTATGTGATTCGTTATTAATTTTAATCAGATACATTCCTGGGGTAAGGTTAGAAACATCCAAATCAATTTCTTTCTCTGTTTCATATACTCTTTTCATCTGTAGCTCACCGATTATTGAAAACACACTGATTTCACCAATATTTTCTTTCGAAGCAACCCTCACATAATCATAGGCCGGATTGGGATATACCAGGATGCCGTTTTGCTCATAGGCACTAACCCGCTGTGAATTAAGGGTAGCTTCATTTATTCTGTTGAAGTAATTTATATCCGGGCTACCCGAAACAATCGTTAACCTTACGGTATGGCTTCCATTTGAAGAAAGAGACTGTGTGCCAATATGAATGGTTGACCATGCTCCTCCGGTAGAAGGCAGGCTTGCAGTGGGCAAGTCGTTGCCGTCAATAGACATTTTAACCGATGAAGCCGCCGTAGACTTATACCGCAGTTCAAATCTGGTTTCTTCTATGAGGGGTAGTTCTCTCCACTCCATCCACTCATCGGGTTCTGTGTCGGTAACATACCACCCGCCGAAGGTGTCAGCGCATTTAAGCACATCAAGGTTTCCCTGGTAAAGAAAGGCGCCACCGCTATTTCCGGAGGTTAGGTCATTATTAAAATCGCAGGTCTCTGCTTCCACTTTCAAGGTTTCCGGATAGGGATTGCTGGTGTAACGTCTAACGATATTAAGCCGTTGATTGGCATAATCATAAAGCCTGAAGAGGCCTTCATCGGTGCTGCGCCATAAAGCAGCCGATTCAGCCGCGTTGGTAAATCCTTCAATTAAGGTAGTTCTTGCGCCTGCATTCACCGTATTCTCCAGTGCATCCCTAAGCCTTGCGCCATTATCGTCAGTGCCCATAGAGGGGTCCATAAACCCGGAATGACCCGGGTTGCGCAAACCAGGAGCAACAACGCCAATTTTATAGTTGTTTTCATCCGTTAATGTCCAGCTATACTCTGGCCCATTTTTAATCCAGTGATGTACGGCATCTACATCGCTTAGGCGTAGTTGTGGATCACTATTGAACCAGTCGGTCTGAACAATTAGAAAAGGATTAACACCAAATTCGGCCTGGCATTGCACACGAATATAATCCAGAATAGGCTTTAGATTACCTTCAATATTAGAGAACCATGTATCCCTTAAGTTCCAGAAAAAGATAACCGGCCTGCCATCTATTTTATAAATCCTATCTTCGGGCATGTGTCCTAGGGCTTGCTTCAGGTTGTAGTCCCAGATGTATTTATAATTATCGGTATCAGAACAATCGAACTTGGGATTCCGTGTTGAGTAACTTGCGCCTCCTGATTCATTCCAATTTTTACTTCCCGACCATGAATTGGGGACATCATCGAAAATGGCTAATTTAACCGAATGGGCACCCCTGCCCTCGAGTGCATTAACCAATTTTGGTATATGTTTAGGGTTGCCATTGCCTCTATCGGGTGCATTGGGTTGGTTGCCCCGGCTTAAAAGAGCAACATAATCCAGACCGGAGTAGTGTATCTCCTCAGCAATATTCTCCCACCATTGCATATTGTCAGACCAATGGGTACCGTCTGTTGGAAGACCTTTTTTAACAATCGATTCGTTATACTCATAATCGTGTCCTCCATAAATTTCTTTATAATGCCAACAAAAAATGGATCCTATATCCTGAGAGAAGGCAGGATTAAAAAGGAAACCAATACTAAAAAGCACAACCAGAGAGAATTTTTTCATCTTTATAATATATTTGATTTGATATTAAAATTTTGCCTATCGCTTCATCACTATAAATAATGAAACCAAAAGTAGCCCCATGGGATTAACAACAGACTTAATTACCCATTAACAGCCACTAAAAAATCAATCATTTTACATAAAAAACGTATATAGGTCATGCATTGCATTAAAAAAGGCCCGCTTATCGAAAAGATAGCGGGCCTTTTTTAAAAAGATAATTCGTCCTATTGTTTTATGAATTTCCTCACTATGTTATTGTTATTAACATCGATTACAGAAATAAAATATAATCCTGAAGTAAGATCAGAAACATCAATAGCTTCGGTAGTAACATTATTCAGGTTAATGACTCTGCTCCCGGTTATGTTGAAAATTTCCACTCTGTCGATTTTTACAGTATGGCTGATAAACAACTTTGAAGAAGCAGGATTGGGGTAGATAAGGTTTTCAATATCCAAATCAGTAACACTGGTTCCTTCAACATTAAACAATACAGTGTATGTGAGTACGGTTTCACCATCCTCAGCCGTAATCACAATGGTGGTGGTTCGGTCTGCATCTTCAGCCGAGGTAACATCAGCAGCATCAGTAACAACAACAGTTGCATTGGCATCAGTTGTAGTAGCGGTAACCGTTGGTGTAGCAGTAGTTCCGGCAGGAAGTTCAACGGTATAATCGGAGGTTGCTGCATCAAATGCGGGATCTAAAGTTCCTGCAGAAAGAGTCAATTCACTCAAAGTAGCGTCTGTAGCAAGTTCACCAGATCCTTCATTTGACAGTTTTGTAATATAGGTGGTATCCGGAACCATGTTACCCAATGAATCCGCAACTTCACCAATATTTTGTTCAACCCATATTTCGAATTCACCGGTAATCTGGTCATTATCCCTAAAGTATTCCAAAGATGCCTTATGGTCACCCACAATTTTTATTAATCCGGCTGTATATTCGATCTTACCATGTTTACCTAATGAGGCAGAGACAGTATTATCATCAGGGTCTGCAGCTTTCCATTGAGCAAGGTCTAATAACCCGCCATTCATAAACAAGGTACCGCCTGAAAACTCTTTATTGTTATAGAAGTCAATGCCAAACATTTCTCCAACAGTGATGGTACCACCATTAATATGTACTTCAGAACCCATATTAGCATCTGCGCCGCCGTCATAACTTTTTGTTGTTCCAATCCATAAATGGGTACCGGTGCTCATGGAAGCGCCTTCTTCAACGATCAATGTTGCGGGAGACCAAATTCCAACTTCACTATGCCCCCCATTAACGGTTCTGTTAGCTCCTACAATACCACCATCCTCAATAGTAAGTTTGGCATGATTGGCATCCTTGTTATCACCCAGTTCAACACGGAAAGTTCCTGAAACATCAGTAGAAACGAAGCATTCACCACCCTTAAAAATGGCTCTGCCTTCAACTGTAGTTCCAGGTAAACCATCAGTCCAATTCGCCGGGTCTTCCCAAACGCCTGAACCATTTTGATCACCACCAGGTTGCCAAATGGTTCTTTGGGCCATCAATCCACCGCTTATTACAAGCAATGCGACTAATAATAATGTTGTTTTAAGTAAATTAGTTTTCATAAAGATTAGTTTTAAAGGTTGAAAAATAAAAGAAAATAAAGAATTAATTCGTGTTTAATTCGTGATGCATATCATCTGAGCATTATTTAACTGTATTATATTGTTTTAAATTTTTACTTTTATTAAAAACTCCTACACCGGATAATGACTATGCAAGTATAAGCAATGACCATTAATATTGCATTAACAACAAATTAATATTCGAATACTTTACACATAATTTTCACATAATCTTGAATTAATTTAAGCTTTCTAATCCCTTTTGCATGAAAAAATCATTATTCATTCCTTGCCAAAAGCATGGTTTAATGGTTCAGTTCCCATAAAAATAGCAAACTACTTGTTTTTTAAACCTGCACGACACAAAAAAACCCGCTAACCGAAAGATAGCGGGTTTTTTATGACGGTGAATACTTTCTATTGTTTTATAAATTTCCTTACTATGTTATTGTTATTAACATCGATAACAGAAATAAAATATAATCCTGAATTCAAATCGGAAATATCAATAGCTTCGGTGGTAATATTATCCTGGCTAAGGACTCTGCTTCCGGTTATATTGTATATCTCAACTCTGTCAATTTTAACAGTATGAGTTATATACAACTTTGCAGAAGCAGGGTTGGGGTAGATAAGGTTCTCAATATTCAGATCAGTAACACTGGTTCCTTCAACATTAAACACTATAGTGTAAGTGAGTTCTGTTACACCATCTTCAGCGGTAATCACAATGGTGGTTGTCCGGTCTGCAACCTCAGCAGAGGTAATATCAGCAGCATCGGTTACGATAACAGTTGCATTGGCATCCGTCGGAGTAGCGGTAACTGTAGGAGTAACAGTAGTTCCTGCAGGGAGTTCTACGGTATAATCGGCGGTTGCAGCATCAAAAGCGGGGTCAAGAGTTCCTTCTGAAAGGGCCAGCTCACTCAGGCTAGCGTCAGTACCAAGTTCACCAGATCCTTCATTTGACAGTTTCGTAACATAAGTGGTATCTGTTTCAGTAATGGTTTGCTCAACCCAAATCTCATAATCACCGGTAATTTTATCTGCATAAAGCGTTTCTAAAACTTCCTTATGATCTCCTTTAATTTGCATCATACCCCCTACATATTCTATCTTAGCATTTACGCCCATAGAATTACCTTCATTATGAATATTGGAAAGGTTCAACAAACCACTATTCAGAAATAAGGTACACGCATTTTCTTTTGCCTGCCAGTCCATGCCAAACATGCCCATGACATTAAGTGTACCTCCATCTATATGCACCTCAGTTCCACCTGATCCTGCCTCAAAAGCAATCCACATATGCTGCCCGAAGGTGATTTCGCCACCTTCGTCAACAATTAATTTGGCAGGGTGATTCCAGCCAATGCCGGACCACTCATTGGCTGTAGTTATAGCACCACCATCTTTAATATGAATAACACCACCAGGTCCATTATCACCCTGAACAATTTTGGGTAATGAAACCAGCTCCAGATCATCGTGGGTAACATCTTCGTCAATAATACAATCCATTGCATCAACAACGTTGAACACCGTTTTTGAGGCGGTGGTGCCTGGCAAACCATTGGTCCAATTGCCCGGGTTAATCCATAATCCCAGGCTGTTGTCAAATGCACCAGGATTCCAAACGGTAGTTTGTGCTATCAGTGCGCTACTGATTACAACTAAAGCTAAAGTAAGTAAATTAGTCTTCATAATAAATTAGTTTAAAAGTTAAAAATAAAAGAGAATTAAAAAAACAAATTGTAATTAAAGCAAATGCTCTACAAAATCGTGTAGCTACTAAACATTAAGTAAGTCACCTGAAAATATTTTACTTTTTATGCTCATGTAAAACTACACGACAGCAATTAATATTGAATTAATATTTGATTAATATTCGCTGAATCCGCTAATTAATTTAAACTTTTTTGCCGCTGCTGTC
>JBEPXC010000083.1:0-14083 GCA_041642035.1 Sphingobacteriia bacterium | reverse complement strand
ATTTCTTTAAGTATAGCCGGTGGGCTGATTTATTCCTTTAGTTTTATTGCTATTATGTTTGCCGTGTGTTTTTATCCGGGCATGAAGGCCATACTTATAACAGCACTTAGCGTTAATATAGTATTTTTACTTTCCTGTGCTGTTATTGTTAGGATAAACAAAGATAAGGTTGATTATTTACTGCAGTTTATGTGGCGGTCTGTGGTATTGGTTTCCGTTTTTCTTGCCCTGGTTATTTTGCCTGTTGACAGAAGGCTAAGCACCTTATACAAGGAGCATCCGGCATTTATACAGGCCTATAAGGAGTATCTTGAGAATCCCGACGATACCCAGGTGCAGGCACAGCTGAAAGAGCAGAGAAGCGCCTTCAGATAAAGAACAGGATGCGGTTGACCGATACCTGAAAGAAATAGCCTTACTACCAAGAGCAAATTGCTCATAGCTAGTAAGGCTATTGTGGTATACAGTTTGCCTGCTATCAGGGTTAAACAGACTGAATGTAGTCGGCCAGGGAGGTGAGTTTGGTTTCCAGCTTTTGGTTGAGTTGTTTGAACTCTTCTTTGGACTGTAAACTACCTTTTACGCCAAAGTAGAACTTAATTTTTGGCTCTGTGCCACTGGGGCGCATGGTTATAACACTGCCATCTTCAAGAAAGTATTGAATGACGTTTGATTTAGGAAGCGAAATGGCTTTGCTGGTGTTGTTGAGCAGATCCATTTCCACACTGGTCTGATAGTCTTTAACCAGGGCAAGCTTTATTCCATCGATAGATGCAGGAGGGTCATTTCTGAAATTTTCCATCATACCTTGTATTTCTTCCATTCCTGCCTTACCTTTTTTAGTGATGGATATGAGTTTCTCCTTATAAAGGCCATATTTTACGTAAATGTCGATCAGCAGCTGGTAAAGTGTTTTTCCGCTCTCTTTGGCCCAGGCCATGGCTTCGGCAATTATGCAACATGCTATAACGGCATCCTTGTCTCTGGCCATATCACCGATAAGGTATCCGTAGCTTTCTTCTCCTCCGCCTATAAATTGTTTCTTACCTTCCAGCTGGCGTATCAATTCGCCGATAAACTTGAATCCGGTTAATACATCAAAACATTCTGTGTTGAAATCTTTGGCGATATCTTTTAGTAATTCGGTAGTAACAATGGTTTTAACGATATATTCCCTGCCTTTGAGTTTGCCTTTTTCACTCCATTGGCTGAGCAGGTAGTAAATAATCAAGGATGCGGCCTGATTGCCATTGAGTAGGATGAACTGATCTTCATTATTCTTAACAGCAATGCCTACTCTGTCACCATCGGGGTCGGTGGCCATAACCAAATCGGCATCCACTTCTCTGGCCTTTTGCAGGGCCATTTCGAGTGCTGCTGGTTCTTCAGGATTAGGAGAATGAACCGTAGGGAAATCACCGCTGGTAATATCCTGTTGGGGAACACTGAATATATTTTCGAATCCAAAGGCCTTAAGTGCATCGGGAACCAGCTTGACACAAGTGCCGTGTATAGGAGTAAAGACGATCTTAAGGTCTTTATGTTTTTGGATAATCCCTGGCGACAAAGATAAAGTGGTTAGTTTATCAATGTAAATCTTATCTGTTTCCTCGCCTAATATTTTTATGTTTTCAGGTTTCTTATCAAAATTGATGTCGCTGATATCAGAGATTTTCAATACTTCATCAATAACATTGGTGTCGTGGGGGGCCACCAATTGAGCTCCATCATTCCAATACACCTTATACCCGTTATATTCTTTAGGATTGTGTGAGGCCGTAATGACAATTCCCGTATGGCATCGATATTGTCTTATGGTGAATGATAGAAGGGGAGTAGGCCTTAGGCTATCAAAGAGATATACCTCAAATCCATTGGCGGTAAGTATCTCGGCAGATATCTGCGCAAAAAAATCGCTGTTGTTGCGACAATCGTAAGCTATGGCAGCTTTTAATTTTTCGCCGGGAAACATTTTCTTTACGTAGTTAGCCAGCCCCTGGGTAGCCATACCAACGGTGTATTTATTCATTTTATTGGTGCCTGCGCCCATGATGCCCCTTAGGCCACCGGTGCCAAATTCCAGGTCACGATAAAAAGATTCTGTTAGCTCTTTGGGGTCGTTTTTGATCAGATGCTCTACTTCGTTTCTGGTGGCTTCATCGAAATCACTTCCTAACCAGACTTTTGCTCTTTCAAGGATGTTGCTGTCTATTTCCATCTGTGTATGTTTTTAATAGTTACATTTTAAAAAATGCCTTTTATGCATTATAATATACAAAAATAGTAATTTACTGTTGTTTTAAGGGCAGGAAAATAAAAAAGGCTACAGGAGTTCAACCCTGTAGCCTTTTTTCTTGAGCAGGTTTTCGCTATGAACTTAACCCCCTATCAGGGTTTGTTGCGATCCATTACTTTTTCCGCGTCTGAATTGCCCAGATTGAAAGATTTGGTGGCAAAATCATAAGCATTTCGTTTATCACGGAGTTTCATATAAGCAAAGGCCACGGTTAAATATAGTTCTGACCATTCGCGGTCTGATATCATATATTCATATTTTTTCATAAGTTCAAAGGAGCGAAGATAATCGTTCACCTCTCTTCTGTTGTCTTTAATGCGGTTATAGGCAACGGCTCTACCCAGATATCCATCCCAGTTCTGGTCATCATTTCTGATGGCTTCTGAATAGTCCTCTATGGCCGAATAAAAAGCAGCATTGCGGTTGGCCTGCATCTTAACATAAGCTCTGTTGATAAGAATCTTGGCCTTTTCTTTTTCATATTCTTTTTGCTCCTGACTGTTGCGTGGGGCATTGTTTATTCTTTTATCAATGATTCGTATAGCATTGGTATAATCGTTTATGAGTCCGATATAGTCGCGATCTTTTGCTCTTTCTACCTGTTGTTCAAGGATAAGCCTGATGGAGCCTCTGAATTTGAGTGCTTCCACATTATTGCTATTCAGGGCAAGAGCTTCATTTACTTTATCCAAAGCGTCCTGCAAATTTCCTTGTTGGATTAACTGCTCTGTTTGACGCGTAAGTTGGTTGGACCTGATGATGTTTTGACTGGTTTCATCTGCTTCAATAGCAATTTTGTGAAGCATTTCCCTTCCCTGGTCAAACAACTGAATGGCTTGGTGTAACTCATTGTTTTTTAATTTAACGATACCTTCATCCATGAGTTTTTTGACCGTTGTGGTATCGGTTTGTGAGAAACCTGATAAAAAACTAACGATTGCGAAAAGAACTATTAAGATTTTTTTTGTGTTGGAGGTGTGTGTTTTCATTGTAAGAGGTATTTATTCCTTTAATTTATCAGTTTGTATCCGGGATATTAATGCTTGAATCTTTGATGATTCATTACGGTGAATATGCTGCTTAATTTCCAGCATTGTTTTGCCCAAAAAGGTTGCCTGGTATTACCACAGGCAGATGCATGGATTGCATTATTGATCTGTAAAATTAGTGTTTTTTCCTTTTGATTTGATTTAAAATCAATTTTATACCAAGGCGTGTCAGCATCCCAAAGGGGTGGTTATAGATATTTTTCAAGATTTTCCATTTTGATGCCTCTTGAACCCTTTACCAGGATCATCAGGTCGTTCAGATTCGTTTTCTGGATCCATTCAGCGGCCTGGGTGGTATCATCAAAAAAGATTATGTTTTCCCCGGCAGGAGATACCCTTTTAAAATTTCTCCCAATCAGCAATACCAGATGATAAGGGTTTTCTCTAACGAGTTTAATTATTTCTGAATGCTCTTCATCTGTGGAATCACCCAATTCGAGCATGTCGCCCAGGATAAGGCATTTTTTGAGTGGGGTATTAAAAGCATTGAAGTTGCCGATGGCCGCTTTCATACTGGTTGGGTTGGCATTGTATGCATCCAGAAGAAGAAGGTTCTTACCTGTATCTTTCAGTTGTGAGCGGCTGTTGTTAGGGGTATAATTTTCTATTGCCTCTTTAATACGGGAGGCTGGTACTTCAAAATGCTCACCGATAGCAATAGCGGCCATAATGTTTTCAAAATTATAAGAGCCAGGCAATTTGCTACTAATGGGTGTAGCTAAAGTTTTGGATGTTGCTGATGCATAATATTCTATTTTCAGAAAAGGTGAACCAGCAACCATTGAACCGGTGTAGTGATAAGAAGGCTTAACGCCATAGGTTATGCATTCGGCAGGGATAGCCCGTTCAGATAGGATTACGTTGTCGGCATTAAGAAAAATAAGGCCCTCATGTGCCTTGAGATAATCATATAATTCCGTTTTTCCCTTAATGATGTTTGCCAAGGAACCAAACCCTTCAATATGGGCTTTGCCTATATTGGTGATGAGTCCATGAGTAGGTTGGGTGAGGGAGGAGAGTAAAGCTATTTCGCCCATGTGGTTTGCCCCCATTTCGATTACCGCTATTTGATGGTCTTTCGTTAAATTGAGGAGGGTAAGAGGCACACCGATATGGTTGTTGTAATTTCCGCGCGTACACAAGGTGTTATAGCTGGAGGAGAGAACGGCATTTATGAGCTCTTTGGTCGTTGTTTTACCATTGGAACCTGTAATGCCAATCACGGGGATGTTGAATAAACGGCGATGATATGCAGCTAAATGCTGTAACGTTTGGAACACATCATCAACCTGTATGAGTTGCTTATGCCATGGCAGGTTCTTCTTGTCGACTATGGCCAATTGTGCTCCTTTTTCCAGGGCTTGCAATGCAAAGTTGTTGGCATCAAAATTTTCGCCTTTTAAGGCAAAGAAAACAGAGTCTTTTTCTATTTGCCGGGTATCAGTAGATACTTTTGCCCCTGCAACAATGCAGGAATGGATTTTTTCTATTGTATGAAGCATAAAATATTCTTCTATTTCTGTATTTATCACCAAATACTAAAAACCCCATCTATATGAAAAGATGGGGTTTTGCAATCTAAAGAATCCCAATATTATTAGTAGCCAACAGGGCTTCCCACCCGGGTCATTGCACATCTGAAACCGATGTCATTGGTGGCTTCTTCCTGATCTAAAAATCTTCTGTTTCCGGGAACAGCCCAGTAGGGTCTGTCTTTCCAGCTACCACCTTTGTATACTCTGGCGTTATCATTAATTAAAGAGCTGGTTCCGTAATCATACATAAGCTTGTCCTGTCCAACGCGTTCAACCGCTTCCGGGTCATTGAAAAACCTGCTTGAGGCGAAATCGCCATCATTAGAACTGATGTTATCGGCTTGTCGGTAGTTTCTTCTGGAAGGAAGACGTGGGTCGCTTTCCGGATCAACATTTTGATAAACGATTCTGCCGAGGCTATCTTTGGGTACCAGCAGACCATCTTCATCACGAGTGGGTGTCTGGAATACATTACCTCTAAAGGGCCTGAATTCAGCAACTGCTTCATGCGATAAGGGGCGATATACATCGGCTACCCATTCGTTTACATTTCCTGCCATATTGTAAAGACCGTAGTCATTAGGCCAGTATGCGTAAACAGGGACCGTGATTTCACCAGCATCATTCAGATTGCCTGAAACACCCATCATGTCACCACGACCTCTTTGGATATTGGCCATGATAGTTCCTCTGGTGCGTTTTTCGCTGCTTCGGATAACGTGTCCATTCCAAGGGTAGAGGCGTCTTTCCACTACTCTTTCGTAGATGGTATTTCCAATAAGGCCTAAGGAAGCAAATTCCCATTCTGCTTCGGTGGGAAGACGGTAAGCAGGAAGAAGGATGCCATCTTCACGTCTTACTCTTCTTTCGCCGGTACCTCTTGGGTCCAGGTCACGAAGATTTTTCCTTACAAGGCCTTCATATTGACCCGCAAGATAGGCTTCCGTGTTAAAGTTTCTTTCATTTACCTGATCGGGATCCCAATCCAGGATTCCTTCGCGGATAAGAATCATTTCATTTACTCTGTCGGTACGCCATGAGGCATACTGAGTGGCTTGTTCCCAACTAACACCTACCACCGGATAGTCGCGATAAGCAGGATGCCTGAGGTAATTGTATACATAAGGTTCATTGTAAGCCAATCTTTCACGCCATACCAGGGTGTCGGGAAGGGCATTTCTAACCACCTCGGGATAGGTTTCGCCAAATACACGGCCTAACCAGTAAAGATACTCTACGTAGTCGATGTTGCGAACCTCTGTTTCATCCATATAGAATGAAGATACGGTAACACGACGTGGAATATTATTCCAGTCGAACATTACATCCTGTTCGGTGCGACCCATAACGAAAGTACCTCCTTCAATGAAGACCAGGCCGGGGCCGGTTTCCTGCTCTAAATAAGGAACTACTTCAAAGCCCCCTGTTTGAGAATCGTTGTATGTCCATCCTGTGGTTGAAGATGATTCTTTACTACAGGAGGAGAAAAACCCTACAGCCACCATCAAGGCTGCAATTATGGTTAAATTTCTGGGATTCTTGGTCATAATTGATTATTTTGAAATTTGTACAAAAATAACTAAAAAGTTGGACAATTAAGTATCCGGTAAGTGTTCTTTGGGGCCGGACAATTAAAATTCAGTAAAACACCTAATTCGTGGGCTCCCCCCTGCGGAGATGAAAAGCCTGATAATGAGTAGTCATAGCTGTATCCTATGGCGTAATTCACCTGTTTAAGGCCAAAGGTAAAAATCAGTGTATTTGGGTGCTGTAAGTTGTGGCGTAGCCAAAGGCCTGCAGTAAAATTTTCTATATGAGCGTACATGCCGTAATTCAGACGTGTGAATCCTGATTGTGACTGAAAGATAACGTTGGGTGACAGGGTAATATTGTTGCTGGTATTTACCCTGGAATTTTCCGTAAGCGCAAAATCATACCCTGCCATAAAACTATACTTGATGTTAAGCTTTTGATCCTGAAAAATACCACGCTCAGGCTGGTTCAGGTGGTGAACTGAAACGCCACTATAAAAGTTCTTGTTGTAAATAAGAAAGCCTGAAGAGAAATCTATGTAATGACTATCAAAGGTTGAAGAAAATGTTTCTCCACTTGCACCTGTTCCCCCGCCAGGATTGTATTGATCGGGAAACACAAGATTCTCGGAATGAATTCTTTCATTAAAGTAAGAAGTTTGAAAGCCCAGACTGATGCTCCAGGTATGAGATAATCGGCTTTGCCAGGCATAAAAAGCCCCGGCCTGCGTATGGCTCAGCAGTTGGGCCCGGCTATCATGTATAACATTGAATCCCAACCCCCCTGAAAGTTTATCCGAATACATGTCGCCGGAAATACTATAGGTAGCAAAGGTGCCAAAAGCAGGGAAAGGTTGATTGCGGTAATTTAAAATCAATCGGGTACATTTTTTAGAGCCTGCAAATGCGGGATTGAGGTATAAGGGATTACCATAAAATTGCGAGAACATGGCGTCCTGACTCCATGAGGTTTTGTTTGTAGCCAATAAAACTACTACGCAAATGGTAATGGTAAACAACATTCGTGTGTTTTTTGAATGGTTTACGTTGATATTGCGAGTGGGTTTCATCCTGCCAGAAAATTTCCATGCTCTTTGGAAGTGACAACTCATGGGTGTTTTATCGAATAAATGTGATTTAAATTGTAGAAAATGAAAAACATACCTTTTGTTATTGTCTTGTGAGCTCGTGCATGTATGGGGTTTCTTATTGTAATAACAAGTGATATAAAAGATATGATTTTTGTTGGTTGAAGTTGATTTAATCTTAAATACTAACGACAATAGGAGAGAATAATTTTATTGATATTTTTACCTTGTGCTGTTTTTTAATCTTTTAAGCATAATTTTCTGTCAGGATTAAATCAGATTCACGACAATACCCTGCAGAGGGTGCAAATACCTTTCGATAAGTACTTTAAAAAGAACAGTGACTTTGCATAATAAGGTGATTAATATTTCGTTTACTTAAAAAATTTGCTTGAGTTATATTTGTAGAACAGAAAGATTTTTCATCACAGTTTTTTATTCCTAACTTTAATATAGTAGATGTATAAACTTTTTAAATTTAAACATGGGTATTCTATTGTATAGGTTGGCTTTTGTCTTTGTAATTCTTAGCATGGGTAATTCTGTTGTAAATGCACTGGAAAAATTCAAGCCTATTGATTTGCATTGGCAGAATCCTTTGCCAAGTAATCTGGAGGAAGATGGTTTTGCACCTTCACTGTTTTTTAATGGAGCCGTTTATACCGATTCACTCCCATCTATCCCTGTCAAAGTAGAACGAATGGCTATAGATTTGCCTGATTATACTCATAAATTTAGCATAAGCAATGAGAATACACAATTATGCACAGATGCAGAGGTTGAAATTCTTGAGGAATCGGGTTATGCAGCATCTGATTTTGCTGTTTATACTGATTCTGAAATAACCCGGAGAGTTCATTATGCCCGCTTTCATATCATACCCATAAGAAAAGTAAATGGGGTGTTTGAAAAGCTCGTATCATTTAACCTGAATTACGCCCTACAATACAAACCCTCTGTTAAGGATCAGGCAATACATAAATATCCTGAACAATCGGTTTTAGCCCATGGCGAATGGTTTAGAGTATGTATAGAACAGGATGGTATCTTTCGTCTTGAAAAGAAAGATTTGACAGATTTGGGCATGAATCCGGCACAGATTGATAAGTCAACAATTCAATTCTATGGTAACCGGGCGGGTATGCTTCCGGAATCAAATGCCGAGCCTGTTTATACTGACCTTCAGGAGATGGCCATTTGGATGAGTGGCGATAACTCAGGCACATTTGGCGATAACGACTATCTTCTTTTTTTCGGGCAGTCGCCCAATATATGGAAATACAATCAGGAAGAGAACTTCTTTGATTACCATAATCATTTGTATTCAAAGGAGACCTGTTATTTTATCACCTACGGACAAGAGAAGGGACAAAGAATATCATCGGCTTCCAATTTATCGCAGACTCCAGCAATTACTGCCTCCACTTTTCATGACTATGCGCACTATGAGAAGGATTTGGTAAATCTTATCGGAAGTGGCAAGGAGTGGTTTGGGGAATTGTTTGACATGACCAACAGCAGAACCTTTGATTTCTCTTTTCCCAATATCGTGCAACAACCGATGCAGCTGAAAGTTTTTGCAGCCGCACGCTCGGGCTCTGGTAGTAGTTTTACGATTGATGTATCGGGCACATCCCAAAGCTTCAATATTGCAGGTGTTAACATGTCTAATGCTACGGGCATATTTGCCCGTCATGCCATAGGTAATATCCGTGTGGCGCCCCAGAATGACGATGTTGGGGTGAAATTAACCTATAATCGTTTTTCATCCGGAGCACAAGGGTGGTTAAATTATATTACGATAAATGCGCATCGCAAACTGATAAAAACAGAGAGCCAGATGTTTTTCCGCAACCCCGATGTGGTGGGAACGGGTAATATTACCCAGTTTATACTGGATGGACTCGAAGGCAATACTAAGATTTGGGATGTTAGCGATCCCATGAGAGTAAAACAGCAGGTTTTCAATCAAACAGGTAAAGAGGCCCGATTTACTACCCCAACTGATTATCTGAAGGAGTTTGTGGTCTTTGACGATCAGCAATTTGCAAAGCCACGCCTTGCTGGTAAGGTAGGCCATCAGAATTTACATGGTAGAGACCTTCATGATCTGATTATTATAGTACCCGATTTATTGTGGCAGGAAGCTGAAAGACTGGCCAACTTTAGAAGGGAGTTTGATGGGTTGTCGGTGTCGTTGGTTTCACCCCAGCAGATTTATAATGAATTTTCATCAGGGACCCCCGATATTTCAGCTATAAGGAATTATGTTAAGATGTTTTATGATCGGTCTTCCGAAACGGGTGAGTATCCACAATACCTTCTTCTTTTTGGTAATGGAACCTATGATAACAAGAATCTATTGGGTTATGGAGGAAACCTAATCCCTACCTTTCAAACACTTCAGTCTTTAAGCCCTGCCAGTAGCTATACCTCTGATGATTTCTTTGGATTACTGGATGAAAATGAAGGCCAGGATGTTCAGGGTGCCATCGATATAGGCATAGGACGTTTGCCCGTGCGAACTATAGACGAAGCACGTTTCGTTGTTGACAAACTCATAAGGTACAATAAGCGTATTGATGGTCTGGAGCCAGGCACAGATGACCCACGTTTTGCTGGCGTAATACCAAATTATGCCGATTGGCGCAATGTTATCATGCTTGTTGCGGACGATGAAGATGGAAATATTCACTTCAGGCAATCTGAACAGATAGCCAAAAGTTTATCCGTAACCCATCCTGTTCTCAACATTGAAAAATCTTATCTTGATGCCTATGAACAGACCACCCTTGCAGGCGGATCCAGGTATCCTGAAGTTAATAAAGCAATAAAAAACCGAGTTAATCAAGGCGCACTGCTGATCAATTATATCGGCCATGGAGGTACTCTTGGTTTGGCCCACGAACGAATACTGACCTTTGATGATATTTTGTCATGGGGTAATTTTTATAATCTGCCGGTGTTCATGACGGCCACCTGTGAGTTTAGTAGTTTTGACCAACCCGATGCCAATGAGTTATCTGCAGGGGTGCGGATTTTTCTTAAACCCGACGGAGGCGCGGCAGCATTATTTACAACCACACGTCTGGCATATTCTCATAGCAATTTCTCCTTAAATGAAGCTTTTATGGCGAATGCATTTATTCCTATGGAAAATGGAGAAATGCCCCGTTTAGGAGATCTTATTCGTATTTCAAAAGTACAAAGCAGCTCGGTCTCTACACTTAAGAATTTCGTCTTACTGGGGGATCCATCTATGCAAATGGCTTATCCAAAGTACAAGGCTGTTACTACTTACGTCCCGGATACCATAAAGGCCCTGGACAGGGTAACCATCAAAGGTGAAATTCATTTCCCCGATGGAGGACAAGATCCTAATTATAATGGGGTAATTTATCCGGTTTTGTATGATAAAAATGCTGTATATCAAACACAGGCAAATGACGCCGGAAGCAGCGTTGCCGAATTTGATCTGAGAAACCGGGTTATATTCAGAGGAAAAGCCTCTGTAAAAGATGGTTTATTTGAATTCTCTTTTATTGTTCCACGAGATATTAGTTACAGTTCAGGAACAGGGAAGATCAGCTATTATTTTGATGATGGTGAACAGTATGATGGTTGTGGTTATTTTGACAATTTCACTATTTCCGGTACTTCAAGCGATTATATTCCCGATGAGCAAGGGCCTCAAATATCCTTGTATCTTAATAACATGAACTTTGTATCCGGCGATAAAACGGGGCCTAATCCAATACTCCTTGCCTTTATCGAAGACGAGAATGGCACCAATACTACGGGTCAAATAGGTCATGATATTGTTGCTTTTTTAAATGATGATTCTTCAAGCCCCTTCATTTTAAATAAATATTATCAAACAGATATGGATTCTTATCAATCCGGAAGGGTGGTATATCCGTTTTTTAATTTGGAAAAGGGCAATTATACCTTAACATTGAGAGCATGGGATGTACATAATAACCCAGGGAATTCAAGTATAGAGTTTATTGTCACTTCAGCTACGGGAATAGAAATGACCCAACTGCTTAATTTCCCTAACCCGTTTGATTCAAAAACACAATTTTCTATTCAGCACAATAAGCCGGCTACAGAACTAAAGGTTGTGATAGAGGTGTTTAGTATAAACGGCCAGTTGGTAAAATCAATTGAAGAAAATGTTTACGCATCAGGCTTTAATGTACCTCCTATTGAATGGGATGGGACAGATGAGGGCGGGTCGCTGCTGGAGAATGGTATTTATATATTCAGGGCTTTGGTGAGCACATCAGACGGAGAACAGGTTCAGAGAACTGAAAAGCTGATGATATTGCGATGAAGAAATATTCCTGATGATATGCTTTAGGCTATAAATTTGAACAAAATTCAGCGAGAACCTACCGTATTTTTAAAATCATTCATGCAATAAGGGCGAAAAATAAGCGTTGAGTATTATTGTTTAAAAAGTCTGTCCTTATCATACTAAATATAAAGGTTACCTGGAATGAATATACCTTAAAGAAAAACTGTTTGGTAGTAGCAAAAATGCTGTAGGCGTTAGTTTTTATTCAATATTATCAAAAAAAAGCAGTAGGTTTGCGGTCTTAAATGCAGTTTTTGCGTGCATTTTAAAAGAGTATATCACTATATCTGCATTGAAAATTATTAAAATTACCATACCCATGATGAAATTATTTCTCGCAAAGTCAATATGCTTATCTTTCCTTTTCGTAGTGACTCTTGGCACTGCTTCTTTTTCACAAGATGATGAACCACCTACTATGGGAAATATTCTTGGTCAGAAAGTTAATACCATTACTACAGCAGTGCCTTTTCTAATGATAGCTCCCGATGCCCGTGCCGGAGCAATGGGCGATGCAGGTGTTTCTACCTCTCCTGATGCCAACTCCATGCATTGGAATCCTGCCAAGTTTGCCTTTATAGAGAAAGATATGGGACTTGCTTTGAATTACACTCCCTGGTTAAGAACTCTGGTAAACGACATTAATCTTTCTTACCTGAGTGGTTTCAAGCGTATCGATGATATGCAAACTGTTGCTGCGTCTCTGGTGTTTTTCTCGTTGGGCGAAATACAGTTTACCGGAGAGGCAGGAGAACCTCTTGGTACCTATCGGCCCAGTGAGTTTGCCATCGATGTGGCTTATGCACGCAAACTGGGAGAAAATATTTCAGGGGGTATAGCCATGAGGTATATAAATTCTAACCTTACCCAGGGCCAGGATGTTGGTTCTACTCCTACACGACCCGGCAGGTCACTTGCTGCAGATGTGTCAGCCTATTATGAGCGGGAATTGGATTGGAGACGCACGCCTGCTATGTTCGCCGCCGGTATCAACATCTCAAATATTGGGAATAAGATTTCTTATTCCGATATTATAAACTCCAATTTCATTCCTATCAATCTCCGGTTAGGACCCACCCTCACCCTGTTTTTGGATGAATACAACACCATGGCTTTTACCCTCGATATTAATAAATTACTGGTGCCAACACCTCCTATTTATGAAAGAGATCCCAATACCAATTCACCTGTTGTAGACGATGATGGAAACTTTGTTATAGCAGAGGGTAAAGATCCCAATCGAGGCATAGTAGCCGGCATGTTTGGCTCTTTTAATGATGCACCGAATGGTTTTAGTGAGGAGATAAACGAATTGACCTATTCCGCGGGTATAGAGTATTGGTACGACAACCAATTTGCACTTAGAGGCGGTTATTTTCATGAGCACCAATCCAAAGGAAACAGAAAATTCTTTACCCTTGGGGTAGGTTTGAAATATAATGTTTTTGGACTGGACTTCTCCTATATTGTTCCTGTTATGCAACGCAGTCCATTAGAAAATGTCCTTCGTTTTTCTCTTATATTTGACGTTGATGGACTTACCAATGGCCCTATGTAGCAATAGTTTGCCTCCCTTGTTTTATTACACACCCCAAATTTCGTAGCATGAAAATAAAGGTTGGATTCGGATATGATGTTCATCGGCTGGAAGAAGGGTACCGATTAATGATTGGTGGCATTGAAGTGCCCCATGAACAAGGTTCTGTTGGTCATTCAGATGGTGATGTATTGATTCATGCCATTATGGATGCTCTTTTAGGTGCGGCTGCTTTGCGTGATATTGGATACCAGTTTCCCGACACCGATCCCGACTTAAAGAATATAGACAGTAAAATTCTCCTGCAAAGAACCATTGATTTACTCATGGAGAAGGGATTTACTGTAGGCAATATTGATGCAACAGTTGCCTTGCAACGGCCTCGTATTAGTCATTTAATATCTCAAATGCAGACCGCAATTTCCTCTATTACCGGTTTGTCGGTCGAGGATGTTTCTATAAAAGCCACCACAACAGAGAAGCTTGGGTTTGTGGGTTCCGGTGAAGGCATATCTGCCTATGCGGTAGTGCTTATTGAAAGAAGTCAGCCTATGCGTCAGGGAGGGATTGTTGTCCAATAGTCCTTTTTTTGATTATCTGCGTAATGTAAATTTCTCTCCCAGGTATACCTTGCGAACCTGTTCGTCATTCGCAAGTTCTTCGGCAGTACCGGCCTTCAGAATGGA
>JBEPXC010000082.1:0-14262 GCA_041642035.1 Sphingobacteriia bacterium | reverse complement strand
TTTGTGAAGGTTATAACCTTAAAGACATTGCGGATCGCTTCGTGCGATGGTACGATGAAGCATACTGGACGCCCCATGGCGAAGTGTTTGATGTAGGCAATGCCACTAGTAAAGCCATACAAAGGCTTAAAGAGGGCGTTGAACCCGGGATGGCAGGCGGGAATACCGAATATGACAACGGGAATGGCTCGCTTATGCGGATATTGCCTTTGCTGGTATTTACCCAAAAGCTTAGTAAGACAGAAACCTTTCGGCTCACAGAAGAAGTATCGTGTGTCACGCACCGGCATCCACGTTCCGTGCTGGCGTGTCATTATCTGATGACCCTGGCTTCCTGCCTCATAACGGCTGATGTCAGGGCAGCGTTACAGCAAACCCAGGCCGAAATCAGCACGCTGCTGCAAAGGGAGCTTGCTGCTGAGAAGCATTATTTTTCCAAAACCATATTTGACAAGCACAACAATCCGACAGGATTTTCCGATCCATACGCATTTATCCGGCAAATTGCTGAACATGAAATCCAGTCATCGGGCTATGTGGTAAACACCCTGGAAGCTTCGGTCTGGTGCCTGGTTACCACTGGCAGTTATAGGGATGCTGTATTAAAGGCCGTTAATCTGGGTGAAGATACCGATACTACCGCAGCAGTCACCGGTGCACTGGCAGGCATTGCCTATGGTTATAAGTCTATCCCTTCCGAATGGATCAATCAGCTGGCCCGTAAAGAGGATATCCTGCGTCTTGCGGAACGAATGGAAATTTCTGTTTCTTAGCTGATATCTTAAACGCTAAACCTTCGCTGAGGTTGAGGTAGAGGTAGAGGTTGAGGCTAAGGATGAGGCTGAGGTTGAGGTTGAGGTTGAGATACTCCCTGCTTAGCCTTAACCTTTACCTTAGCCTAACTGTGTCTCCTCTGTGGTTCTCTATGTATTTATAATACTATAATAACTTCCTCCGACGATGGAAAGTCCTCCGGACGTTTCCATGTCTACTGCGTCAGCCATACCAACCCCTGGTGTAGGTAATTATTATACCACAAAGACACAGAGGGCGCAAAGCAAAACAACTATGGGTTGAGACTGAGATATGCCACTACTTAGCCTTACTTGCTTTTCATCACAAAAAAATTTGTTTAAGTAATTGGTCTGATGGAACTTGCATGGAGTAGCATTTTCATTTCCTTTTGAGCGCTCAGTGCTCATGCAAGTTTCATTTGAAAATAATTATCATCCCACTGTGATTATTTCTACATTTTTGCAAATTATAATGAAAACATAAATAACATTCCGTGGAAAGAGAAAAGTTTATAACCATCATTAAGAGCAATCAAAGGTTGATCTACAAAGTTTGTTACACCTACTGTAGAGATACTGAAAGCAGAAAAGATTTAGAGCAGGAAATATTGGTACAACTGTGGAAATCGCTCCCCAGGTTTGACGGACGGGCAAAACTCTCAACATGGATATACAAAATTGCACTAAACACTGCCTTTTTATTTTATAGAAATGAAGAAAAGCACACGAAGCATAAGGCCATTCTTGATGAATCGGTATTTCAGATTCCCGATGGAAACCAATCACTTGAACAGGAGGAGAAAATAGTTGAGCTCTATAGGTTTATTGATAATTTGGATGAATTGGATAAAGCCCTTATGATGCTTTATCTGGACAACAACAAACATAAAGACATAGCCGATATACTGGGAATTACCCAAACCAACGTAGCTACAAAAATCAGTAGGATGAAAGGCAGAATGAAAGAATATTTTAATAAAAAAACTAAACAATAAGATTATGGAACTTGATGAGATAAAAAGCGCATGGGAACAATATGATAAACACCTTGCCAATAACCTGAGCATTGACGAAACCAAACTAAAGGAGACAGGCCCGGAGTGGGCAAAGAATCAAATGCAGTACCCATTTGTATCAGAAATGGTTGAGCTCATCGGAGGGCTGGTGGTAATCGTTGCTGTTTTAGCCTTCTCGTTTATATTTATAGATGAGCCCGTATATCTTCTTGTGGGATTACTAACTGTGTTCACCGGCTTCCTGTTTATTGGGTTTACCATAAAAAAAATAAGACTTTTAAAGCAGGTTGAATACTATGATACTTCTGTGGTAATATTACAAAGTGAAATAGCCTTTGTAAAAAGAAAAATCCTGCAATACAGAAAAATTGAGTTGTTGCTGTATCCGGTGTATATTTTCCCTTTGATTCCCATTACATCTAAAATGCTTTACGGACATGATATATTGGAATCTATAAACCTATTAGCCGGGAAGTACCTTGTAGCCCTCGTGCTTGCTTACCTTATCGTTTTTCTGATCCGCAGGCATTTTTATGACAAAAAATTCAAGGCACTTGAAAGTTTACTTGCCAAAATAAAAGAGTTTGAAAAAGAATAGCCGTTTTTTAATTAAAATTTAAAATCCGAAAAAAGGTGTCAACATTAACTTTATCACCTGTAAAGCAAAGCAAAAGAATTTATTTGCTGGATGTATTGCGTAGTTTATCCATTTTGGGGATACTTATGGTAAACTTACCTTTAATGATTTGGTAGGATTCAACTTATTGCACTATTAATTTTTTCACAACAACTTCTTTTTCACTATAGACCCAAATCATATAAAGCCCTGCTCTTAAATGGCTAAGCGAGATGATAGCTTCATGATTGTTTATTCTTTCAGTTAAAACATCTTTCCCGATTCTGTCAACAATAAAAACTTTTTCAATTAAAGCATCTGCTTTAATAAAAATTTGGTTATTGGTGGGATTCGGGGAAATGCTGATATGGTATTGGGGTTCTGAAATCCCCGTAACATCTTGCTCAAGTACAACGTCAATGATTAAATCTGTATCTGTAATATTTATAATTCCAGAAGTATCGGTATACCCAAATTTCTGAACATTATATGTAAAACATCCTTCTTTTGATTCAAAGTTTGTTTGGCCCTGGTCATTGGTATGAATAACAAAATCGCCGACCAAAGCATGGAGGTTCCAGTTCTTATCCCCGACTGTCCACTGATCTTTTGTCGAAAACCAGCCAGAATTCATCACATTTATCAAGTCTCCTTTGCCTGCCACAGCAGGCCCATTATCCCTTCCGGCTGGCCATCCTCCCTGGGTGTTAATATTTACTCCAAACCATAGTACTTCTGCTGAATCAATAAAAACCGGCATGTTTAGTTTAACCGTATTCCAACTGTGAACATCTATATTTTCTGCACCCTGCGAATAGAGTAAATGCGCGTCTTCACCGGCCCAAATCTTCACTGTATAAACAGCATCTTCATATCTTGGGAAAAATCTTATCTCTGAAATGGCTTCCCCGTGATATAGCGTCAGATCAGAGGGATTCCACCGACTGGCAATATCAAAGTTCATGGGTTTATTCCAGCCGAGACATCCTAAGTTTTCTCCGGAATCCCAGTGTATCCATTGCTCACCATCTGCTATTCCGGCAAAGTTTGCAGGAGAAAACTTTGCCGGATTGTTTTTGTTTGACGGTTCAGGCAGATCTGTTATGAATTCACGTTTAAACTTATCATTGTTGTGCTGCCTGTTACCAGATGCCAATACATCCTTTTTGGATTTTTCTAAACCTGATGAAATGTTTACCTGGGCGTTTTCAATAAATTTGCCATTCTGGTCTTTTACATTGAATGTGATATTATGAATGAGTGGTTTAAAATGAGCATAATATTTAACATCATGTGAAGGCATTTCAAAACTGAAGGAAGCTTGCTCACCCACTACAACATGATTTTCATCCCTCCAATTTTCAAAAGCATAATTATAATTTTCACGAACATAAATATGAACGGTAGTTCCCCCGGCATATTTGCCACTGCCCATTACTACTGCTGCAGCTTGCGGCTCATCGTAAAGTGTGAGAGCATATCTTACGGGTTTGGTTTCCGGTCGGTTGGCCGCAATTACATGTTTTGTCTCTCGTAGGGTGCGCGCGTTATCACCATCAATGGCATCTCCTGCGGGTTGATTGTTGTAAGTAATATCAGGGTTTGAAAAGTATGGTATTCTTTGGGCTGCATTTCCGTCATTCCAATAATTGCTGTTTGGATAGGTCATCAGGTCACAGTAAAACAGGGTGTCATCTCCCTGCCATCTCCAGCCTGCCGACCAGGTGTTTTCAGGCCAGTCCTGCCATACTGTTGGCCCGGCCCCTGTATTTTGTTCTTTATGATGATGGGCACCCATGTTGTGGCCGATCTCATGGATGAATGAAAGATCAGAAGCTGCCCTGGTACTTGTAAGGGAGAAACCAAACTCCGGGTATCCTGACTGATAATTTAACAACCATCCCCTTCCTCCAACATCTGTTACTTCAGCCAATAAGGCTGTTAAATCAGCCCCGTAGGTGTTTCTCCAATCATGAACCTCTTCCATGTATCCCTCATATTGAATCCCCCAGGGAGAATAATCACCAGAAGTTGTTAATCTGCAAAGATCAATGCTTGAATCTTCTGTTTCTTCATAATCAACCAAGGCAGAATGAACCAGGTTTAACTCGATACCAACATTGGTGTTATCTAAGGCCAGCTGTGCCAACTCAATGGCCAGGGCTACTGTATTAAATATTGATCCATTGTAATTATATGCCCAGTATGCTGCCAGGGGCGTATAGACGACCATAATATCAATTTTAGCCTCTTCTTCCGGATCATTTAAGAAAGTTTCTTTGATTTTCTGAATTTGTTCTTCATCAATTTCAGGTTTGGCAGGAGGAATCATAGGGGGCGATTCTTCAAAATGTTCAACTTCGGTTATATTAACCTGTTTCAGGTATGTATTTCCGCTTTTTGCACTGGTTGAAATACGGTATTTTTCATTCCTTTCAGGAATAATTAAATATCCAAGACTATAGCCATTTGTGACAGATAATATGAAATACCCCATGGGATAATTTTCTATCCTGGCACGTATAGTTAATGTTCCAATAATATTGGTACTTATTCGGTCAATTGGGCATAAATATGTATCTTCATCAAAGAGATCAATAATTATCTTAGTGCCTTTTTGATAACTTTCTAAATCATCAATTTTCGGATTTAATTTTATGTATTTTATTCTTGTATAAGGGAAAAAAAGGTTTCCTTCTTCTGCGGGCTTAAATTCATCTGCATCTTGTATTAACCTCGTTGTTTCCTGTGCAAACATGCAGGTGAATGGCAGAGATATAAAAAATAAATAAAGAATTATTTTTTTCATGGCAGTTATTTTCTTTATGGTTTCTTGAGTGGTATTTATGAGTCTATATCAGGCCATAATTACAAGAATTAGTGCAAAGCGAAAAAGCACCAATAAAAAGAATAGCATTTATTATGTTTAACAGCAATTCCTGGTCTTCAAATAAAGAACAATAGGAAGACATGAAATAAATATAATTAATTGATATTTTTTTATAAATAATACATAAAGCATGAACATGGAATTTGCATGACGTTTCCATGTCTACTGCGTCAAACCAATCATTCCCAAAATGATGAAATAGTATAACATTTTTCAATAATTCTGCAACAATCGCCTGTTCTATAATGCTTACATTGCTTAGTTTACAATTAAAGATAAGGATATGAAAAAGCAAAATGATAAGTTAAATAAATCTGAAGATAAAACAGACAAAAAGGAGGACAACAACCTTCCCGGATATCCAGAATATCCCGACAGTGAAGATGTGTATGCACAATACAAGGAGGAAGAGGATGTTGAACCGGATGATCCTTCTAAGACAAAAGCGTCCGGCCCCGACAATACCTCAAGAAGAAAAAGTTTGGATGATGATACAAAACATGAAGCAGACCTGGATGTTCCCGGCTCTGAGCTGGACGACCAACAGGAAGATGTGGGAAGCGAAGATGAGGAGAACAACTACTACAGTCTGGGGGGCGACAAGCATAAGAACCAGGAGGAGAATTAGAAAAACTAAAAGGCTGAGGTTGAGGCTGAGGTAGAGGTAGAGGTTAAGGCTAAGGTTGAGGCTGAGGTAGAGGTTTCATAAGGGTCAAAAATATTATTCAGTTTCAAAAGTAAAATAAGGCGGTTTATTATTTGGGCTTTCTGAAAGTCGTGTTCCATACATTATTGCCTCTCCACTAAATACCTTATCGTCAATGGTTATTTTGAGATAATAGATTCCTTGTGTCGTAATTAGTGCATAATTATCATTGTCAATATGTATGATTGAATATTGTTTTCCATCTTCCAAAATTATTTGAGAAATTTCAGTATTAGAAATAAACTTACCTTTTAAAATCAAATCTGCCGCGTTTCTGTTGTAACAGGGATTTTATTTTCTACATCGGCATAGCCAAATCCTTCTGCGTATACCAATTCGCCCTTTTTACTTATTGCAATTGAAAGCCCGGGCAAATTCGATATTAGCCTTAATTCGTTTACCATGTTTTGAACGCTTTCTCTGGGATTGTTATATATCGATTCTGGTTCTTTTGCATAATCCTCCATTTCCATTGAAAAAACAACGCTTACTATTTTCCAGTTTTCATTCACTTTTATCATGTGCCAAAACTCCTTGCCCCAATTGTTTTTTTCACCGTTTAACCAAAAACTGTAATCAAAAGCCACCGAAGCCACAGCCCCATCTTCAATGATTTGCACATTATAAAAAGATTCTTGTTTAAGACCGCTTTTCATGATTTTCCTAAACCATGGTTTATAATCTGAATTTCTGAAACTGTTTATTTTCGTGTTGTCTTTTTCAAGTATCTTATTTTGACTGGTTTCTTTATATACACCAACCCATGATACTGGTGCATCATGAATAAAGAATACATTTTAATGCTATCTTTTGTCTCAATAGCGTTCATAAAAGTTTCTAACACCTTTTTGATTTGCTGTTTATTATCAATGCTTTTTTGTTGAGAAAAAACAATTTGTGTCATAAAGAGCGTTATGCAAATAATCAAGCCTTTTTTCATTTGAATTCTAGTTTTAAGTTTCATGTTTTTCTTAATTATTTTAGCCTCACCCCTAACGGTCAAATTGTTATACAAGTATAGTGGAAGCTATTGCTGGGAGTTCTCCGGTTAATTTCCCGATAAGGATGTTAAAAGTTATACCCAGATGTTTTGCCGTTTTGTTCCAAAGTCGTCATTGCTACCTTCTTCTCTTTCCTTCCATTTTATTCCCCCCCTGAGAAAAAGTAAGGCTTTTTATGGCTCCATCTGTTCCTGGGGTAAAGTCAATTTGGGCATTCATCTCTTTAATAAAAAAACTGTTCTCCGTTTCTGCAAAAAGCTGAACAGGTGGCCGTCCGGTTGCCACAGCAACAAGTTGGCCATTTTGCATACTTATTTCAATTTGAAAAGAGGGTTGCAGTTCGTAAACTCCCACATAGTTTAAAAGCGTTTCTTCCGGCAAAGTGATGGCAACCCTTTCTGATGGCAGCTCTTTATCGATTTCAGTACCCATACTCTTTTCGATGCGGTTTGCATAGAGAACTTGCTTTTTACTATCTTGTAATGAAAAATTATAAGTTGTCAGAGAGTTTTCAAATTGAAATTCATTTTCTGAGAGAGGTATAAGTTTGAAAGGACGACCTACTCCATCACGTATGCTGTAAAGATCACCATTATCGTAAGTAATAAAACGGGTAACATCTTCAAACTGATAGGCACCAACCCACTTTTTTAACTGCATTTCAGATAGTTTTACAGCTACTTTATCTTCTAATGGCTTACCCAATGCTATAGATACTGCTTCAAGATTATACGTTTCAGGTCCCTTTCCGTCATTACGATTAGTCAATACAATTGCATAGATGTTTCTTTCAGGCATATATAGCCCCGAAGTGGTAAACCCATTCATGCCTCCTGGATGTTCAAGGGTTGCAATACCCGCCAATTCATTTATAAACCAACCATATCCATAATTATAGGTTTTTCTGTTAATCAAACTGTGATTCGTAAAAGCAATTTGCTTGCTTTTCTCTGAAATAAGTGTATTATGATGAATAGCTTTATTCCATAAAAACATATCATCAACATTGGACATCAGCGAACCCGCCGCATAAGGAATAGTCGTACTCATATACTCAGCATTTTCATAGTTACCTTCAGGGGTGAGCTGGTAGCCATTTGCCCTGTTAGGAATAATTTGGTAAGTATCTGCATAATACGAATTTTTCATACCAAGTTTATCAAAGATATTTTTTTGTATAAAATCCCCATAGCTCATACCTGACAGATTTTCTATGATATAACCCAAAAGCACATAACCCGAATTGCTGTACTCATGCTTTTCGTTAGGGTTAAATTCCAAGGGCAGGTTTTTGACATAGTTAATGATTTCTACGGGGCTCATATCAAGCTGAGTTTTAGCTCTAAATTCAGGCAAGTTGGTGTAACTCTTGATACCAGAGGTATGATTTAGCAGATGGTGCAGCGTAATTTCATTTCCTCTTGGGTAATCCGCAATAAATTTCGATAATGGGTCCTGAAGGCTGAGTTTGCCTTGTTCCATCAATATCAAAATTGCCACACTTGTAAATTGCTTGGTAATTGAAGCCAACTGCATCACATTTTCGGGCTTCATCTGCACTTTTGTCTCTAAGTCAGCCATCCCAAAAGCCTTTCTGTAAATAATTGTGTCACCTTTAGCAATCAAAACCGCTGCCCCTGGCTCGTTGACAGGGTATGCCTGATTAAAAATGGCATCAATTCCTGCTTCTATGTTCTTTGTGGTAGCTACACCAAAAGCTGAATTATCAGCAGATGAAACTTGCTTTCCTTGTCCTAATACTATTTGAGCAACAAAAAGTGCTATAAGAGTGAGTTTGTATTTCATTGTTTTATGATTTTCAATTTTGATTGAATTAAAGTTTTGGTTTTTTTGATTTAGGCAATATATTTCTACCCCAGGCAGGTTGGGAGTTTTTAGAAACATTATAAAAGTGTAATAGGCTTTATTTGTCTTGTTTTTGCAGGTAGAAGAAGTATGCAAAATAACTCAGACCAATACTAAAAGCCATAATAGCTAAGGAATGAATATTTATAGGGCTGGTCAGGTATGTAATGATTAAACCCGCACCAATGCCACAAAACAGGATAGCCAATTTAATAATGTCACTGTTTTGGTCCTTTTTATTGAATAAATAAGCTGACAATTGTTCTGACATACCTCTATCAATCATCTTGTTTTTCAATCGAAAATCTAAAAAATATTTGATTGCAGCGGTTAGCATATATATAAAAAAACTGATCAACAAAACAGGAAGTAGGATTCCGACTATTGGCTCTGATGCTAATGGGTCAACATCAATTGGTTTAGCATTTGACATTTGGTTTCCACTGTTCTGTGCAATAGCATGAACTGTTGATGACAGACAGATTAAACTTATCATGATTTTTTTCATTTCTAAATTGATTTTGAATTATACTCCATTAGACAGGCAATTAATCCACCGGTTGCAAATTGTCTTCAAATAATATTCTTTCTTTGATTTTGTATTGCTTGTAAACATCAGTCAACAAAAATATCAGAACACTTAAGCCCGTTCCGACTATAAATATATTCGTCCAAAAAGTTATTGATGAAAACAGACTTAGAATTGGGCGTAAAAAAGGAAGACTAATTGATACAACGCTTGCGATGAAAACCATCACTATACCCCAATAGACCAGGGACTTCTTTGTGTTTTCCTGCTTTTCATACAGCTCAATTTTATGCATTACAACAGTTGTAACATCAAAAGAAAACGTTTCAGGTTCAACTTTTCGGATACCAGCCAACAGATATTGATAGTTTTCAAGCTTTGCCCGGCAAATTGCACACGCTGCGATGTGCGCATGCAGGCTATCATCCTGTATTTCCTTTAAGAGAAATGCTTGCAGAATTTCGTCAGTCAAATGATTACTTTCCATAATACTCATTTTTAAAATGATGATTAATGTTGTCTTTGAGTACTTTCCTTGCTCTGGATAAGTAGCTTTTTACGGTTCCTTCGGGTAGATTAGTAATGTCTGAAATTTCTTTTATGGGGAGTTCTTCCAAATGGTATAGTGATATTAATGTTTTGAATAAAGGAGACAGCTTATTAAGTTCGTCATTTACGAACCGGGTATTTTCTTTTTTATAAATTTCATCTTCTATGGTTTTAGTTTCACCATAATTATTCTCACTTAAGAAGTCCAGATCATACAGCTTTATTTTCTTTTTATTGAGATAATTGACAGATGTATTGTACGCAATTGTTGCAATCCAGGTTGACAACTTAGATTTGTATTGGAATGACGACAGATTTTGGTAAGCCTTTAAATAAATATCCTGTACAAGATCCTTTTGGTCGTCTTCATTGGGAGTCATTTTCCTTACAATTTGGGCAACCAGTTTTTCTGTACTTTTGACAACAATAGCAAAATCCTGAATGTTTCCATTCAAGATATTGGTAACAATAACCTTGTCAGAAAGAAGATTGCCTTCTATGCTCATATTTCTTTACATATTTCTTTATTAGACTGGCAACACAACGTTTGGTTGCAAAATAGTTGCTTTTATACGTTTTAGGTGGCTGGTGTTTTACCTTTCTTTCTTATTTGTAGAGGCATTTTATACGATTTTTCATGTTTCAATACGAGGCCATTTCCATGCATAACGGATAATCAGACAAAGAAGAACGACTTCTGCAACAGCGCCAAACACCATGTGCATCCAAGCCTCTCCTGCCAAATTAAACAATGTAAAGGGTATATACACCACGGCAATAATGATATTTGCCCAGCGATTTACTTTAGCCGGAAGGGCAACAGAAAGGAAAATCATCAGTGCCGGAATTGTCACTAAGGCGAGTGCTGCCAAAAGAAATCCTTGCGTAATATCAAATTCAAACACCCTTCCCGTTTGAATATCTGCTATCTTTCCCGGCATATATAAGTGGAAATAATCAACATAGATATAGAGAAACATAAAACTCGCCCACAATGCAGCCAGCTTCAGTTTCAAGCTGACTTTGATGTCTTCTAATGCATTTTGTGTATTCATAAATTATGATTTAAAAATTAAATCCAATATTTAGTCCTGGTTCTGGAAATATGAATTTAGACCATTTATCATCCAATTGTTTAAATGCATCAGGCAATTGAGTGTGATACGCACGATGTGTCATACAGATTGACGGCTGAAAGAAAAATTTGTCCTTAAAGAGTTTGATATGATAACCAACACGATACGAATTGAAAATCTGAAAACCATCGTCATTTTTCTTACTCTTGTCATTCACAAAAACCTGATGGGTGGGCATTACATCCAATTGGGCATACAATCCTTTCCAAAAAAATCGTTGGTAAGATAGTGTTACCCCATATTCACGAACATACCCCGGGAACTTTTCTTCCGGTTTTTTGTATGCATCATTAAGAAATGGGTGAATACCATTTGGCCAGGCATATTTCCATGTTTTTGGAGATAATCTAATTACATCTTTTCCTGTAATCCGATAGCCAATATCGAGTTGAGCGAAGTTGGGCGGGTTTTCCCTATCAAGATTCCCCAATAAAACAAACAAAGAAGTCCCAACGAACCACCGTTTGTAAGTAATGTCTTGTTTTTCATATTGAGCATTCACTGGTAAACTGCTTGCCAACATTAGGGCAAGTCCAATCCAAAGAGTTTTCTTTTGCATATCATTTTCAATTTATATTAAACGATACTGCAAAAGTAGATTGGCGAGATGCTCTAACTCGTTCACTTAAGTTAAGAAATATGGCTTAGCTCTTTTTTTTAAGAATCCTTGCCCTTAATCTGCTTAATGACTGTGGTTTTATCCCAAGAAAACTTGCTAACTGATGTTGTGGCACACGCTGAAGTAGGTCTGGTCTTTTTTGTAATAAGTTCAGGTATCGTTGTTCAGGAGATGAAGTCTTAAACTCGTCAAAGTCTATTTGCCCTTTGGCTAACAATTCTTCAGACAACATCCTGCACATGATATCAAACTTTGGAAATTTACTGTTTACTTCTACGGACATATCTGTATTTGAAACTAAAAGAATACTGTCTTCGACACAACTTATGAAATAATCAGAAGGAGCTTTGTTTATCACGAAATGAGGTGTTAAGGCATCCAGTTCTGTGTAGAAAGCTGTTGTTTTTTCTTCACCATCTATGATGTAATAAACCCGGATACAGCCTTTTAAAACAAAATAGATTTCTTGCGATTTTTGCCCTTCTTTGAGTAAAACCGTCCCTTTCTTTACCGAGTGAAACAGGTCTAATGAAAGTAATGCGTTCTTCTCATCTTCTGTCAGAGAAACGTATTTTGATATAAAGTCAAATAATATATCTTGCATTGTTTTTTATGTTGTTAATGTCGTCTGTTACACTTGCCACCATCGTTGGCGGTATGAAATCAAATTTAAGCTTTTTAAGTCTATTCTTGCAATTGGTATTTTCCGGAGTCCTATGTTCTTAATCCGTAGTTACATATTACTGGCATAACTTCTTTCATTATCCCTTTAAATTGAAACCATGTCTCTGGCTCATTTATTTGCTTTGCATTTAAATTGAAATTCTCCATCTTCAACCCCTTCAGGCTTGCCAAATCCCGTAGAATCGCACCTTATTCCCGGAATTCATCAGAATATATTTGATTTAAGTTGTTGAATGGAACCCCCTTACACCATATTCATTGTCTTTTGTGAGCGCGTGGTGCTCATGTGGGTTTCATCCGGGGCTATTCATATTAATCCCCTCCGGGGATGAACGCAGTAGTGTAGGAGAGCTTACCGCTGATATGAAGAACGAAGAACAGGTTTTATTCCCTTTCATAAGGAAGTTGGCTGCTTAGCCTTAACCTTAACCTCATTTAAAAAACAATACGTCAAAAATATTGTTATATATACTCATTTTAAATTTAACATTATGCGCTACCGCCTGCTTTTTTTCATTGCCTTTTCATCAGGAGTATTCTTTTCCTGTAATACTTCCCCTCAACGCACATCATCACCACCAACTGCCAACGACACTTTGATGGAGCAGCTTACCGTTGAGATATACGATCAGGCGGCACTCGCCCTGATCGATTCCAATGCCACCTTTGAAATCCTGGCTGATGGATTCTCCTGGAGCGAAGGCCCCGTGTGGGTGGAGGAATTGCAATCGCTCCTGTTTTCGGATGTTCCCAACAATACCATTTATAAGTGGAATGAACAAGAGGGGTTGAGTGTCTACCTGGAATCGGCTGGTCATACAGGAGCAGAAAACAAAGATTCGGGCGGTGGTCCCAATGGGTTGATGCTCGATCGGCAAAACAGGCTGCTGGTATGTCAGCATGGCGATAGGCGTGTAGCCCGCCTGGAAGGTGATGTAAATAATCCACAGGGAGCGTTTACCACCATTGCAGGCACCTACAACGGCAAGCAGTTCAACAGTCCCAACGACCTCGATATGGATAGTGAAGGCAACATCTATTTCACCGACCCTCCCTATGGGCTGCCACAGAACAAGACGGGTGAAATGGGCATCAATGGCGTGTTTAGGGTGAGCCCCGACCATGAAGTAAGCTTACTGGTCGACACCCTCTCCATGCCCAATGGCATAGCCTTATCTGTGGATGAGAAAACCCTTTACATCAACCAGTCGAACCCCGACAAACCCCTGCTGTACAGCTATACCCTTGCCAGCGACGGAAGCCTTGAAAACGGAAAGATATTCTTTGACTTCAAACCCGTGGCCGACAACAGACCGGGACTGCCCGACGGACTAAAAGTACACCCCAGCGGGATGATATTTGCAACCGGCCCCGGCGGAGTGCATATCATCAGCCCCCAGGGACAACAACTGGCTCTGGTGAATACCGTCAAATCCACCGCCAACTGTGCCTTCGACACCAACCACGAGTATCTCTACCTCACCACAAGCAATTTGCTGATGCGGGTGAAGCTGAGATAGGATTTTAACACAGAGGACCACAGAGGAGACACAGAGGACCACAGAGTGTTACCTAAATCTCTGTGGTCCTCTGTGTCTTTCTCTACTGGTCCTCTGTGTAAGTAATTATACCTTCCTGACGATGGAAAGTCCTCCGGACGTTTCCATGTCTAATGATGATTGAATAGTGTAATACTTTTCAATAATTCTGCAATAATCTCCTGTTCTATTATGCTTACATTGCTTGTTTTATTTTTAAAGATAAGGATATGAAAAAGCAAAATGATAAGCTAAACAAGTCTGAAGATAAAACAGACGACAAAGAGGACAACAACCTTCCCGGATATCCAGAATATC
>JBEPXC010000081.1:0-14600 GCA_041642035.1 Sphingobacteriia bacterium | reverse complement strand
TGGACTGGCAGACATGACTATTTCGATGTTGCTGGGTGAAGATGGCAATCAGAAAGACGAGCTGGAAAAGATGGTGCACTGGCTTGAAACCCACATCAAACCCGATATAGTGCATATCTCTAATGCACTATTGCTGGGCCTGGCGCATAAGCTGAAAGAAAGGCTTAGGGTTCCGGTAGTATGTTCTTTGCAGGATGAAGATGTTTGGGTGGATGATATGCCTCCTGAAATGGCTCAAAAGGTGTGGCAACTCATGTGCGAAAAAACCAGGGATGTTGATATGTTTATTCCTGTGAGTAAATCTTTTGCCTCCTTTATACAGGAAAGACTCTGTATATCGGATGAAAAAATGGAATTGCTGTATCTGGGTGTTGCTCCTGAGGATTATCAATTTGTGGATGCTTCCACCAAAGCCCGCAATATCGGCTATCTCTCAAGATTATGTTGCGATAATGGCCTGGAAATACTTATTGATGCATTTATCTTACTTAAAAAAACAGATGGTCATCAGGATATACGCCTGCTGCTTACGGGAGGATATACGGCCGACGATTTACAGTTTATAAATCAACAAAAGAAAAAGATCAAAAATGCCGGGCTGGAAAGTTCTGTTGAATTTATTGAGGAATTTGAAGGTGATGCCAGGAATGATTTCTTTAGTCGGGTGCAACTACTGTCTGTTCCCGTATTGAAAGGTGAGGCGTTTGGGATTTATTTGCTGGAGGCAATGGCCTGCGGTATACCCATTGTGCAGCCAGCCCTGGGAGCTTTCCCCGAGATAATTGAGAAATCAGGTGGAGGTGTTATCTATCCTCATAATAGCCCAGAACAGCTGGCCCTGGCCCTGACCGACCTGCTCACTGATCAGGCCAAATTGCAGCAGTTGAGCTTTGTTGGGAGAAAGAGTACCGAAGACATTTTTAATATTCATCATCTGGCCAAAAAGCTTACCGCGCTTTACCAAGGGATTTCCATCCCCAAAGCCCTCGTGGCAGAAGAATGATCAGATAACAAAAAACAAGAAACTACTATGCAGATTACAGCTACCAATCTTCATAAAACCTATCGCAAAAGTCTGGATTCCACAGCCAGGACAGTGCTTTCAGGACTGGATATGAATGTACAGGAAGGAGAAAAGATTGCCATCATGGGTCCTTCAGGAAGTGGAAAAACCACCCTGCTCAACCTGCTTGGAACACTGGATACGCCTGATCAGGGTGATATTATACTGGGAGGAAAAAACCTGAAGAAGCTGTCGGGCAAAGAGATCCTCTTTCTGAGAAACCGCCGGATAGGATTTGTGTTTCAGTTTCATCACCTTTTGCCGCAGTGTACTCTGTGGGAAAATGTTTTGCTTCCCACTCTGCCGCTCAAACAGGATAAGAGCTCCGCTCAACAACATGCCAGGGAGCTGCTTGAGCTTATGGGCCTTTGGGAGCATCGCAACAGCAAACCCCATGAATTGTCTGGAGGAGAATGTCAGCGTACCGCGGTAGCCCGCGCCCTGATTAACCGGCCGGAGATTCTGCTGGGCGACGAACCTACCGGTTCTCTTGACCAAAACAATGCCATGATGCTGATGGATTTACTCGTTTCTATCAACCAAACCATGAACATTACCCTTATCGTAGCTACCCATTCTATGGATATTGCCAAAAGGATGAATAAGATTTATGCTGTTCAGGATGGAAAACTTGAATTGATATGACCACCCTCAAATTAGTTGCCAAAACCATAAAACACTACCCCTGGTCGGCTATTGCTACATCGGCAGGCATTGCAATTGCTGCATCTATTATTATCGGCGCTCTTGTCATCGGACATTCTCTGAGTAAAAGTCTTGAGCAGATAGTCTATTACCGCCTGGGCGATGTTACCCATACTATCACGGCGGGTGAAAGATTGTTTTCACAACAATTGGCCCATCGGTTGGGTGGTATTGATGATCTGTCCTCAGCTTCGGTTTTAAAATCAGAAGCCATGCTTAGCGACCAGCAATCAGGGGCCCGTGTGAATAAAGTACAGATCTGGGGTGTTGATGACTCTTTTGCCGGGGCTGTGGGTCAGGGAACCGATTCCTTTAAAAATCCGGATGATGCGATCATAATAAGCCAAAACCTTGCTCAACGGTTAAAAGTGGAGGCAGGCGATTTCGTGTTGTTGCGCATACGGGCTATCAATCCCATTCCCTCAATCCCACCCTTTGTATCGGATGAAGGGCAGACCGTTACGCGAAGAGTAGCCATCAGCCGAATTATCACCAAAGAGGAGTTCAGTCATTTCAATCTGCAGACCTCTCAGACTGCTCCATACAATATATTCGTAGGCATTAACTGGCTAAACCGGATTATGCAACTGGAAGATAAGGCCAATATGATAGTCTTAAATGCTTCTGACGATCAGGGGCAACTTAAAGAGCAGTTGGCGCAAAGCATCAATCTGCACGACCTGGGTTTGGTTCTTTCAAAGCATGGAGATACCAACCACTGGAAGCTTACCGCTGAAAGAGTATTTTTAGATGGCGTTATCAGCGATGCCATAACTGAACATTTCCCTAAGGCGCAGTCTTATCTTACCTATTTTGCCAACAGCCTGGAGCATGATAACAAAGAAACGCCTTATTCCTTTGTTACTTCTACAAATCGACTGGATCAGATCAGGAACAACAACGATATGGTGGTCAATCAATGGCTTGCCGATGATCTTGATCTAACTGTGGGCGATAGTATTCTGATGCGTTATTTTGTGGTGGGGCCTCTGCGCGAATTGAACGAAGAGCATGAATGGTTTCAAGTATGTCACATCCTGCCCATGGACTTAGCTGTTCGCGATAGCATATTGATGCCCCGTTTGCCAGGATTATCCGATGCGGGAAGTTGTAGCGACTGGGATACCGGCATTCCCATCGACCTGGAAAAGATCAGACAAAAAGACGAAGATTACTGGGATTTGTATAAAGGAACCCCCAAAGCATATATTTCCCTGCAGAAAGGTCAGCAGTTATGGCAAAACCGTTTTGGTGATCTTACCACGGTGCTTTTCCCCGGCCATTTGATTGATGAGCAGACCCTACAAGACCAGCTTACCCGTCATGTTGATCCTTTTCGTCTGGAATACCAGATTAATTCGGTACGGGAGCAGGGATTGGAAGCCGCAGGTAATGGAGTGGATTTCGGACAGTTATTTGCGGGTCTGGGCATGTTTATCATCATTTCCGGATTGCTACTTACGGTTTTGCTGCTCCAATACAACTTGCAGAAAAGACAAAACCAGATACGACTTTTCGCGTCCCTTGGATTTTCTCAACAACTTATCCACAGAATCGTGATGGGCGAAGCTGCATTAATTATTGTGCTGGGTTCACTAGTGGGCCTGGCGATTTCACTGGCCTATACGCGTCTGGTGTTTGCCGGATTAAACCGGATATGGTATGATATTGTGCGTACGGATGTGCTGGAGCTACATTTTGAGACCCTGACCCTGCTTTATGGTCTGGCAGCAAGTATCTTATTGGGCTTGCTGGTGGTTTACCTGGGCACAGGTAAGATTATCAGACAAAATATTCAGACCATAGGTGCAACAAAAACCAAATCCCATCAGGGTAGACAAGCCGGATTAATAGGGTGGGGAGCTCTGGCCTTTTTTACCCTCTTCCTTGTTGCACTTGCTTATACTCTCTTTTTTAATGAGGGGGCAGCATTGTTCTCATGGCTATTAGCAGGTGTTATGCTATTGGTCGCCATACTAACAGGGGCTTATTATGGGTTGCTTGTTTCTCAAAAGGCAGGATCAGCCAATCTTTCCATTTATTTACTGGGCTGGAAGAATCTTACCCGCAACCCTGCCCGCAGCTTTATCATCATTGTCCTGCTGGCATTGGGTAGCTTTGTCATCGTAGTTACTGCTGCCAATCAAAAGGATATGGTTATTGATCCCAATGATCGAACGGGTGGTACGGGCGGATTTGATTTTATTGCCGAAACTACCGTTCCGGTATTGCTCAACCTTAATGAAACAGTCATCAAGGATGAACTGGGTTTACCCTCCGGAATTAACGTTGTACAGTTTCATACCTCCTATGATGACGATGCCAGCTGTCATAACCTTAACCGCGTAGCTAACCCACGCATCTTGGGTGCCCCTGTAGAATTGCTCTCAGGCAGGTTTTCCTTTGCTGCCACTCATGCCTTGCTTGATAAACAGAACCCATGGAAATCGTTGGAAAAGAATTATGACGGATTCATTCCTGCCATTGCCGATCAAAGTGTTATCCAATGGGGATTGGGTAAAGCGGTGGGAGATACTTTGTATTACCTTAATGCCGACGGACAGGAAATCCGGGTGCTGCTCATAGGAGGATTGGCCAATTCTGTATTGCAGGGAAACGTGGTAATCTCTGCGAGTCAATTGCTCGAAAACTTCCCCTCAAATGGAGGCTCTTCGGTTTTCCTAATTGATGCAAAGAGTGAAGAAACCAACACAATGCGCGATGAGCTGGAATTTGTGTTCAGGGATTATGGATGGGAAATGACCCCCACACCCATAAAGCTGGCAGAATTTAATTCTGTAGAGAATACCTACCTGCAGATTTTCTTTTTGCTGGGAGCCCTGGGAATGCTTTTGGGTACAATCGGTCTTGCCGTTATTATTGCCAAAAGTTTACTCGAAAGAAGCAATGAAACAGCCATGCTCAAAGCGTTGGGGTATCGCTCCAAATACATTTTCATGATTTATGTTTTCGAATATGCTCTTTTGTTAATCACCGGCTTGCTGGCAGGAACTATATCCGGTCTGATTGCTACCATGCCTTCTTTCTTAATTGGCTCGCAAAACGTCGCTCCCGGGTTTTTGATTACCGTACTGGCGGTGATAACCATCAACGGTCTGCTATGGATCGTAGGCATATCTTGGGGGATGATAAGAAGCAAGAAATCGGGGCAGTTGTCTGTGTTGCAAAACGGGTATTCCTGATGAATCACGACTTTCTCCAATACCTGCCTTGGGCTTAAAAAATAAGCTTCATAAAACGAGGGGTAATGACCCATACCCTAGACTAAAAAATACAAAAGATGCCTAATCTCCTTATAATACCATGAAAAATAATTACTTTTGTGGCCAAATTATAAAATATTGATTAAATATACTTTATGGCAACAACAGCAGATATAAAAAATGGTCTTTGCCTCGAAATGAATGGCGATTTGTTTTCCGTGGTGGAATTCCTGCACGTTAAACCCGGCAAGGGCGCAGCATTTGTTCGCACCAAGCTTAGAAATATGAAAACGGGCAAGGTAATCCCACACACCTTCAACTCAGGTGTGAAATTAAGCGTTCAGCGGGTGGAAAGACGTCCGTATCAGTATTTGTACAAGGATGATATGGGATATAACTTTATGCACATGGAATCGTATGAGCAGGTTCCCATACCTGAAGAAACTATCAATGCCCCCGATTTACTCAAAGAAGGACAGGAAGTGGAAATAGTCTTTCATGCTGATACTGAAACTCCCCTGAGCTGTGAATTACCCCCTTTTGTAGAGTTGGAAATAGTATATTCTGAGCCCGGCGTTAAAGGTGATACCGCCACCAATACCCTTAAGCCGGCTACTATGGAAACAGGTGCCATCGTTAATGTCCCCTTGTTTATCGAAACCGGTGAGAAGATAAAGGTGGATACCCGCACCAAGACCTATTCGGAACGCGTAAAATAATTTTTTCTTTAAGCCTAAGCATTTAAAATGCAATTACATCCCCTACAAACCCTCGAACAGATCGCCGGCATGATTGACGCACGGTTTGTTGGCAACCCGGCTTTTGAGATCTGTGGTATCAATGAAATTCATAAAGTACAATCCGGTGATCTTACCTTTGTCGATCATCCCAAGTATTATGACAAAGCCCTGAAATCAAAAGCTACCACCATTATAATCAACAAAGAGGTGGAGTGTCCTGCGGGAAAGGCTTTAATCTTTTCTAACGATCCTTTCAGGGACTATGTTTACCTGGTAAAGCAATTCAGGCCTTTCCAGGAAGCACAGAGCATGATTAGCCCTACGGCCATTATTGGCGAAAATACGGTCATTCAGCCCGGGGTGTTTGTTGGAAACCATGTAGTAATAGGACAAAACTGCATTATACATGCCAATGTGAGCATATACGATCATTGCATCGTAGGTGATAATGTGATTCTGCATTCAGGCACGGTGATAGGTGCTGATGCATTTTACTTTAAAAGACGTCCGGCATATTGGGATAAAATGGAATCTTGTGGAAGAGCCATTATTGAAGATAATGTTGAGATTGGTTCGTGTTGTACCATCGACAAAGGGGTGTCGGGCGATACCATCATTGGCAATGGCAGCAAACTCGATAATCATATTCAGGTAGGGCACGACAGCGTAATTGGGCGTAACTGCCTGTTTGCCTCGCAGGTGGGTGTAGCAGGATGTGTTACCATCGAGGACGATGTAATTTTGTGGGGACAGGTTGGTGTTCAGAAAGATCTTACCATTGGCAAAGGTGCCATCGTACTGGGGCAGTCCGGAATTTCCAAAAGCATAGTCGGTGGCAAAACATACTTTGGTTCACCTGTTCAGGAAGCCAAAGACAAAATGCGCGAACTGGCCATGCTAAAACAGCTGCCACGATTGATTGAGAGGCTGTAAAAAGGTGTAACAAGTTAATGAAAAAAGCCGCATAGATCTGCGGCTTTTTTGTTTTTATATTTAACCGATGTATATTTATCTGGTCAACGTTACTATTTTTTCCAGTTCCAGTGCATTAATCATACCGGTGACTTTGCTTTCCTCCCCCAGACCCTGGCAATTAAAGCTAAGTAATGTGGAGCCCATGGGAACCTGCACATCCCAGCTAACTTCTCCGGATGTTTCATCCTCATTTTTAGTCAGCAAGGCACGATAGCCTCCTACACGGATTTTTTTCTGGTTAGAGTCACCCATAAACATAGGCAGGGCCAGCATAGCGTTGATGCCGGCCAACAGGGGAGAATCAGTGATAATTTCTATAGATGCGTTTTGATCGCCATCGGCATTGCTATAGGTACGGGTAACAAACAATCCGGCAAAACCTGCTGAGCTGATGTTGTCGCTGCTCTCCTCGTACTGCATATTATCCATGTCTTTTGGCAATAGTTTGAGAATCTCAGCTCCAATGGCCATATCAATTTCCTGAAGTGCCTGTTGAAGTGCCTGGCGGGTTTGTTGTAGTTCTCCAGAGCTGTAAGCTGAGGTGGCCTCCTTGAGTTGGGTGTTGACATCCTGTGCCCAAAGGATATTTGCCATGAAGGCTGTTAGGGCTATTAGGGAAAATATTTTTTTCATCTTGTATGGAATTTAATTTGATGTAAATTAATCGTGTCACAATATAGCAGACTGGAATACAATAATTCTGATTGTGTTTAAGTTCGCTTAGTTCTTTTTTGTATTAACAAAAAGATATAGGGCTGTGGTTGTGGCCTACTTATTGCACCCCAAGCTTGCTTTTTATGTCAGACAGGTCGAAACAATTGGCCGCCGCCATGAAATCTGTTTCATTCTCGAAGTTCACTCCGTTGACGATAAAAATGGAAGTTTGTCCGAATGGCACGCTTAAGGTATAACCATCGTATTCATCGTATCTTATTACAGCACGATGATCTTTGAATTGTACTTGCTTTTGATCGGGTTGATCGGTGCTTTGCATGTAGGTGCCGTCCACCATATAGAAACCAGCCATGCCCAGCAGGGCCGAGTCGTTGCCGATGGTGGCCTGGAGTTGTATGTCGTCCTCTCCCTGGTAGGTTCTTTCAATAACCAGGCCCACAAAGCCCACTCCTGTGCTGCTCACCTTATCATCGTCATCCTGCACATTAAGATTTACGACCTCTTTGGGTAATGACTCCAATACTTTTTTGCCTATTTCCAGCTCTACTCCCCAAAGCGCATTCTTTACAGAAGATTTTGCCTGGATATATCGCTGGGCATCAAAATGCTTTTCTGCCTCCTCAATGTTTGCTGCTACATCGGGTGCATCCTGAGAGAGACCTGATCCTCGACGGTTTTTTACACCATCGGACTCGTCGTGGTTTGGGTTGTTCTGATTTTGTTCGGTTTTGTCGGGTTCTCCTAAAATTTCATTTACAATCTTTTCTTCTGTCTTTTCCTGTAATTTTCGCAGAAGCCGTCCCTGAGCCTGCACGCTTAATCCCATCAGGCAAAGGGCAAATACCAGGATACTGATTTTTCTGATCATCGGGTTCATGTGTTTAGGGTTTACGGTTTGTTAACTATTATTAATTATTGCCATTAACGCATCCGGGTAGTGCACATACTATGAGTTGATGGTAATGGAATATGAAATCAAGTTTTTTTTGATTGTGTTTGCGTTGTCGAATTTACAACTGTTTTCTAATTTTACCTAAAAAAATATTCTTTGGACGGTTTATATCTCCACTTTCGTAGTATCTGATGAAGCTTAAATAGATGTTTTTTGAAATATTGCATAGTGGGGGCCTACTCTTAAAGAGGCTTTGCCCATGAATAGATTCACTTTTTCACTGAGCGTTAGAAAAGTTTGGATATTTTAAGGATTCATTTTAACAAAGAAAAGGCCCGAGCTATGTGTTTTGTAAAATAATAAAAATTAATTATATTCGCAAAAGGTTCTATGAAATGAATCAAAAACAAGATAAGTGAAGTTAAAAGTATTGTTCACCAAAAATGATAACCATGAGAAAGATAGCCATTAAACTGGGTGTTGTAATGATGCTGTTGTTTGCTACAGCCATTCCACTGCAGGCAGAAAGTGATGCCTCAACATTTTCAGCAGCCGTAGCTGTTGAGAATATCGCAGAGGCCGAAACCGAAAACCTCGTTGAGCGTATTGAATACATTAAAGATATGGACAAATCTGATATGACATTTTCTGAAAAGAGAGAGTTACGCAAAGAGGTTCGCGCCATTAACAAAGAGCTCAAACAACGCCCCTACATTTACATTTCGGGAAGTGCCCTTCTTATTATTCTTATTATTTTGCTGTTGTTGTAGCAACATTTTATAGAGCTTAAAGAAGTCGCTATTAGCCTATTGGCCCAATTCAGGCAAGCATATGGAGGTCAAATAAGCCATAAGCCGTTTAGGCCGGATTGATACACTCAGACACATAAACACCCCCAGGTGCCTTTGAAGAGGTATGCCCGGGGGTGTTTTGGTAAAATGCCGCCAGTATAATATATTCACAAAGAAAACAATTAGAGGTGTATTGCATACGGTTATGTATGACTATATTTGCATTACCGGAACCACATCACATGTCTATGAAAATCCTTCTGCTTACCCCTCCGCTTACGCAACTCAATACACCCTATTCAGCCACCCCATATCTAAAAGGTTTCCTTATATCAGAGGGGCATGAGGTGATGCAGGCGGATCTGGGAATTGAACTGGTTAACCGGTTGTTTTCAAGAGAAGGATTGCTGCAGGTTTTTATGCAGGGCAATATCTCACGAAAAACCCCCTTGTCCATTCGCAAGATGCATGCCCAACAGCATCTTTACCTTGACACCATTGATGCCGTGATGCATTTTCTGCAAGGTAAAGATACTACCCTTGCCACACGCATCTGCAACACCAACTGGCTGCCACAGGGTGACAGGTTTGAGAATATGGTCGACGCCGACTGGGCTTTTGGAACCCTCGGTAACACCGAAATGGCCCGCCACATGGCTACACTCTACATCGAAGATCTGGCCGATTTCATCAAAGCCACCATTACTCCTCATTTTGAACTTAGCCGTTATGCCGAACACCTTTGTCTGCGCTTACCCCATCTCGATCCTTTGCTGGAGGAGCTTTCGCAGCCCATTGCATTGCCTGACCAAATACTCTTGTACATGCTGGAGGAAAAGATAAACGCCTTCGATCCCAGGCTGGTTTGTTTTTCAATACCCTTTCCGGGCAACCTATTGGGAGCTTTTCGCTGCAGCAAATTTATACGTGAAAACTATCCCCATGTTGTCGTTGCCTGGGGTGGGGGATATGTGAATACCGAACTGCGTCAGTTGACAGAGAGGCGAGTTTTTGATTATGCTCATTTTGTCTGTCTGGATGATGGTGAACCCGCCTTGCGTGCACTCATACAGCATTTAAATGGTGCCAAGGCCTCCTGTTTGCATCAGACCTATTACAGGGATGACGAGGGTAGTTTGATTTTCAACAAAGGAGAACTGAAGATCCCCTTCAGAGAGATACCCGCTCCGGATTATTCTGACCTTTTCCTTGATAAGTATATATCGCTGATTGAATTGGCCAATCCTATGCATAAGCTATGGAGTGACGGGCGATGGAATAAAATTACCCTGGCTCATGGCTGCTACTGGGCAAAGTGTGCTTTTTGCGATACCACCCTGGACTACATTGGCTGCTATGATGCATTAACTGCTGAACAAATCTGCGATTATATGGACGCCGTCATGAAGCAAACCGGCAGTAGTGGTTTTCATTTTACCGATGAGGCTGCACCCCCTAAATTGTTGCGCCAGGTATCGGAAGAAATTCTAAAGAGAAAAATGGTGGTTAGTTGGTGGACCAATATACGGTTTGAAAAAACCTTTTCCACCGAATTGTGTCAACTTATGGCACGTGCAGGATGTATTGCCATATCGGGTGGTATCGAGGTGGCATCCAACCGATTGTTAAAACTCATGAACAAAGGGGTTACCATGGAGCAGGCATTTGAAACAGCCCGCAACCTTACCGGCAACGGTATTATGGTTCATGCCTACCTGATGTATGGCTTTCCTACCCAGACCCAGAAAGAAACCCTTGCAGGATTAGATGCAGTGCGGCGTATGTTTGAAGAGGGGGTTATTCAGTCGGCTTTCTGGCATCGCTATGCCATGACCGTGCATAGTCCCTCAGGTGTATCCCCTGATAATTATGGGGCGCAGCATTTACCCCACGAGCCTGCACCTTTTGCCAACAATGAGATTGCTTTTACCGATCATCAGCAGTATGATCTCGATGCTCTTGGTGCTGCACTGCGCAAGGCAACTTACAACTATATGCATGGATTATGCTTCGACTGGCCGGTAGAGAAGTGGTTGAATTTCAACAGAGGGTAAAGAAGAAGGTGACCTTATAGCCACCTTCTTCAGATACAAATAAATTCTAAAGCAAGTTAGTTTACGATGGCAAGGCGCACGGTGGTTCTTTCTTCACCGGCCTTCACCTTCACAATGTAAATTCCTTCATCGAAACTATCGGTGTTTATTTCCACCAGATCTGCTTCTTCATATTGCTGGTCCAGTACAATCTGGCCAACATGGTTGTAAATGGTCACCTGTTTAATAAGTTTGGCTTCAATCTTCACAACATTACTGCCAGGATTAGGATACACACGCAGGAAATCAGGCCGCAGGGTTTCTGTGTTCACAGTTGAAGTTAAGGTGAAGGACCCACTTTGAACCCAGCTCCAAACACCCAAATCATTTCTGAAACGGATAAAGATCTCATGATCTCCCACGGGCAAATCTTGCAAAGGGATGTTTTGGGTGAAGCTAACCGCTGTGGAGTCATCGAAATCAAAAGGTATACCCTTTCCCTGTCCCAGATCTGTATTAAAGAAGTATTCCGCATTGCTGAGTAGAGGAATTTTTGGTATCTCATGGTGATAGGCAATATAAAGAGTACGGCCTTCACTATGACCCCATCTGCCGTGTTCATCCATAAGCCTGATAAAGACCTGATGAAATCCCTCCTGGAGGCCGTTGAGCGGGATGACTGGAGAAATCTTTTGCTCGTTGGCCTCATCAACAGGGATGGGATTACCCAGTCCTTTACCGGGATCGGTGTCAAAAAAGTATTCTGCCCGGGTAATCATGGGAGGTGTGGAATCATCAAGCTGCGGCTGGATATAGAATGTGCGGCCTTCATAGAGACCCCATACGCCCTCCTCCGTGCGATAACGCACAAATAGAGTGTGGAAACCCGGTTCAAGACCAGAGGTATTTATCTGGGCTTGCGTAGATTCCTTACCCCCTGCTTGCATGCTGATAGCAGTTCCCTGGCCAATGCCGGGGTCGGTATTGAAAAAATACTCATAAGCATCGAGTACTGCCGTTAAACTCTGCTCCGGTGCTGGCTGAATATAAACGGTTCTGCCTTCGGCAATTCCCCAAATGCCTTTATCATCCTTGAAACGGATGAAAAGGTTATGAAAACCCGGTTCCAGTCCTGTCGTAGTTATCCCGGCCGACAAGGGCATCTTGACCTGGGGTAGGATATTGATGGCGATTGCGTTGCCGGGACCGGGATCGGTATTGAAGAAGTATTCGCAGGCACTGAGTGTTGGCGCAGGATCCTGTTCAGGTGTAGGCTGTATATAAACCGTTCTGCCTTCGGCTATACCCCATAGGCCATTGGCATCGCTGAACCGGATGAAGAGATTGTGAAAACCCGGTGACAATCCTGTTGTTGGAATGTCAAAGGTTTCTGCTATTGATTGGCTTGCCGTAAAATTAAAGGGTGTGCCCTCTCCTATACCGGGGTCGGTATTGAAAAAGTATTCTGCACAACTCAAATCCTGGGCAAGGCTGCTGGTTCCCAATAGCAAAAGAAAACCTAAGATTTTTATAGTCTTCATTTGTTATTAATTTGATTTATGTGGTCAGATGCAATGCCTTTAGTGCTTTGGCACAAGCATCTGATAAATGGTTAAAGTAAATCGTTTACCCGGGCATTTGAATGTTTTCCTGAATCAGGAATAGCTCCTGGAGGAAATATTTCCCCCGCAAAAACAATTGCATGGATAAACAGTGAGATATTGGCCTGATCAGGGATTGCTGACGGCTTCCAACTCAACGTTGAGTGTACCATCAACGGGTAATACTGAGTTGAGAATGTTCATTTTCAATATCTGGGGTAGGGGAGCCATGGGACTGGTTTGCCATGGAGCTGCATCTCCGCCGGGGAAAGAATAGGTTCCGCCATATAAGCCAATCTGAGTGCCGTCGGTGCCTGCATCGATTCCTGGAGATGCGGCCTGCAGATGGTAATCGTAAGTATAGGCAAAAGTAGTGCCTCCTACATCCACAAACATGGGGTTGGTGTTTTCCAGGTTGTTATCGCCTGTATTATTGTTGTAACTGAAACTAGTCTGGGCCCCTCCGATGGAGATATTGTTGTTGAAGGTGCAATAGTTACAACCGGCAGTTGATTTACCATAGATAATGTTATTGGTTACAATGGCATATTCTACCTGGTTGAAGGCATCTCCGCTGGAAGCTGTGAAGATATTGTTGGATATATTGATGGTGGTGCTTCTCATATAATAGAAATAGCCCAGGATGATGTTATTGGCAAAAATGCTGTTGGTTAAATTGCTTCCACTCATTAAGTTTACCACGATGTTGTTTTTAACTACCCATCCACTAAGGGTACGTGAATTGAAGTTAACGGAGCTGGTAATCCTGTTGCGGCTTAATTTTACGTTGTTGATGTCGTTGTTGGAGCAGGTAATGGTGCTGAACTCAAACCCTATAACTTCAGTACTACTGGGGTTGCTTTCCAGGTTTCCGAATCCATCATTACCCACCTTCAAATCAATATTGCCTAATTGCGATTTGAAGTTGAACTGGTTGTCGGGGTTGTAGCCTGCTCCGATTAGCGTCAGTTGCTTTACAATCGTGACGTGCCCATAAGAGGTGGTAGAGCCACTTACATAAATGGTGTCTCCGGCGGCAGCTGCATTTACCGCATCAACAATGTTGGTAAACTGGCCCGGACTGTTGGTATTGTTGCTCACAGTATGTACTGCAGCGGTTGCACTCAACCCAAAAATGAGGAATGCAAGGATTGAAAGGTAGTTTAAATGTTTCATGAGATTTGGTTTTGAAATATAATACAATTTTAGTTAAAATTTCAATACAAAACTCATTCGTATAAAAAAAATGTTAATAGTGCCGGAAAAATAAGGCTTCCATGATAAAATATTATGATATGGTCAGATAAAATTGTCTGTTTTTTATTACCTGCGACAGGGCTCATTAAACAAATGTGTTTTTCCTTACTGAATAGGGTAAAGAAAAAGCATGTTTTCTTATTTTATTCCTGAACTGATATAGAAATGATATGGCAACTATGTCTCCTCTAAGATATACCAGCGGGGCATTTCAGCTGATGGGAATATCATTGGTTTAATGACTCTATTGCGGTCAACTTAGAAAAATGTAAAAAATCTACTTCATGGTGGGGTGTCGGCCTAAAAAAGCAAAAAGGATTGAAAGCCATGCTTTCAATCCTTTTCTGTAAGTGGAGGTTTCGAGCGGATTCGAACCGCTGTAGGAGGTTTTGCAGACCTCTGCCTAGCCACTCGGCCACGAAACCCTGTGGGCTTATTTGAAGTGCAAAAGTAATACTTTTATCATTATCTCCAAATATTATCTATGAAAAGAATACATTGCTTAAGTACCAATTGCTTTAAGGGGAAAACAGCCTTCTCTTCCTTCCATCTTCGAGCTTTGGGCTTCCAGCTCTCTGCATGCGGATATATCTTATCAATACCCTTGTTTTTCCATCTGTAAAACCATGTCTTTTACCGTTTCT
>JBEPXC010000080.1:0-14750 GCA_041642035.1 Sphingobacteriia bacterium | reverse complement strand
GTGGATGAAATGATGGAGATGGTTAATGAATATGCTCCCGAACACCTTATTGTTGCTATGAACCAGGCAACAGAAGTGGCTTCAGGTATCCTCAATGCCGGTTCGGTATTTCTTGGCAACTATACCCCTGAAAGCGCGGGTGATTATGCATCGGGCACCAACCACACCTTACCCACCAATGGCTTTGCGAAAGCTTACAGTGGCGTGAATCTCGATAGCTTCGTCAAGAAAATCACTTTCCAGCAAATCACTCCCGAAGGTCTTGAAGGACTGGGTGAAACGCTCAAGGAAATGGCCCAGGCAGAAAACCTCATGGCACACAAAATGGCTGTGACCCTCAGACTGGAAAGCCTTAAAAAATAACTTCATGCTCATAGCCTGATATGATTTTGATACCACTGCAATTTTTTATGTTATTAAAAACCCCACAATTTAAACCCCAATGACCCTTGCACAAAAACTAGCCCGGCCCAATATCCTGAAGCTTAATCCCTACAGCTCAGCACGGGAGGAGTTTACCGGAAACGAAGGAATTTTTCTTGATGCCAACGAAAGTCCCTTCAACAAGCCTTTGAACCGTTATCCCGATCCCTTTCAGCAAGCACTGCGGGAGAGGATTGCACAAATGAAAGGGGTGGAAAAGGAGAACATCATCCTGGGCAATGGCTCCGATGAAACCATCGATATGCTCTTTCGTACCTTTTGCGAACCGGGTAAGGACAATGTTCTTTCTGTCAACCCCACCTACGGAATGTATAAAGTGAATGCCGGCATCAATGGTATCGGATACAAGGGGATAACCCTGAATCCGGACTTCAGCCTACCCGTAGATGAGATTCTGGCCAATACCGCAGAAAACACGAAGATGTTGTTTTTATGTTCGCCCAACAACCCAACGGGCAATCGGTTTGCCGATGATGATATGCGCAGGCTGTTGGAAAATTTCCCTGCACTGGTAGTGGTTGATGAAGCCTATGTAGATTTCTGCAGTCAGGCCTCCTGGGTAGAGAAACTTGACGATTACCCCAACCTGGTGGTGTTGCAGACCCTGTCCAAGGCCTGGGGCCTGGCGGCCATTCGTCTGGGCATGGCCTTTGCCCCGGCTGAGATTATACAGCTTATGATGAAGGTAAAGCCCCCGTATAATGTAAACACCCTTAGCCAGGAGAAAGCCTTGCAAGCCTTAATGGAACCGGAGATAATGAAAAATAGGGTCGAGGAAATCATCACCCAGCGCAATGGCCTTATGGAAGCTTTTAAAGGCCTGGATGGGGTGAGAAAGGTTTTTGCCTCCGATGCCAATTTCTTTCTCATCCAGGTAGATGAACCCGAACAGTTGTATGATTACCTGATTAACAAGGGGGTTATTGTACGCAATCGTTCTCATGAAGTTCGTTGTGCGGGTTGTCTGCGTGTCTCGGTGGGAACAGAGGCTCAGAATCAATATCTGCTCGATGGGGTAAAAGATTTCTTTAACAAAGCCACACAAACCGGCCCCTCTGGCCAATGGAGCAGCATTGCCGACTGGTTGGTCATACCACAGCGCAAAGCCACAAAATCGCGCACCACCAAAGAAACAAATATACAGGTTACCATTAACCTGGATGGAAACGCTAAGGCAGATATCAATACCGGTTTAGGGTTTTTTGACCACATGCTCGAACAGATATCACGGCACAGCGGGTGCGACCTCTCCATCAGCGTAAAGGGCGATTTGCATATTGATGAGCATCACACCCTCGAGGATACCGCCATCACGCTTGGCGAGGCATTTGCCGAAGCCCTGGGCAACAAGCTGGGCATCGAACGCTACGGATTTGCCCTTCCCATGGACGACTGTGCCGCATTGGTATTGCTCGATTTTGGTGGAAGACCCGAACTGGTGTGGAAAGCAAAGTTCAAAAGAGAAAAGGTAGGGGAGTTGCCCACCGAGATGTTTGAACATATCTTTAAATCTTTTGCCATTGGTGCCAAGTGCAATCTGTACATCAAGGCTAAGGGTGACAATGAACATCACAAAATCGAAGCCATCTTTAAGGCCCTGGCACGCGCCATCAAGATGGCAGCAAAACGTGAGCTGTTCAGCAACAAGCTGCCATCTACCAAAGGAATGCTATAAATCAAAATATAAACCTATAAATGAAAACAACGTGAACAGAGGACTGCAATTACCACCCACTTATAAAAGCGCCCTGAGCTTAAAAGAAACAGAACATGCCATTAAGAAAGTGAAAGACTCCTTCCAGGTGAGCCTGGCCTCCGAACTAAGGCTGCGTAGAGTGACAGCACCCATATTCGTGATGAAGGGTACCGGCATTAATGATGATCTCAATGGGGTGGAACGGCCGGTTTCTTTTCCCGTAAAAAGCATGGATGATGAAGTGGCCGAAGTGGTGCAATCTCTTGCCAAATGGAAAAGACTTAAGCTTGCCGATTACGATATAGAAATGGGCTATGGACTTTATACCGATATGAATGCCTTACGTCCCGATGAAGAGATGGACAACCTTCACTCCTTGTATGTCGATCAGTGGGACTGGGAAAGAGTCATCTCAGAAGATCAACGCAACATCAGCTTTTTAAAGGATATCGTATTGCGTATTTACCAGTCCTTTAAAAGAACAGAATTTCTGATCTATGAGTCCTATCCGGAGCTTATCCCTCAGCTGCCCGAGGCAATAACCTTTATCCATTCACAGGAGTTGCTGGAGATGTATCCCGACCTGAGTCCCAAAGAAAGGGAAGACAAGATTGCTGAGAAATATGGTGCGGTATTCATCATGGGCATCGGCGGAAAACTCTCCAATGGTGAGATTCACGATGGACGCGCACCCGACTACGATGACTGGACTTCCCCCAATGAGGAGGGTTATGTTGGACTGAATGGCGATATCCTGTTGTGGAATCCAATTTTACAGTGTGCTTTCGAGATTTCTTCCATGGGCATCAGGGTCGACAGGGAGGCATTGCTTAAGCAACTGACCCTGACGGGCAAGGAAGACCGTAAAGATCTTCTTTTCCACAAAAGACTGCTCAACAATGAATTGCCCCTATCAATAGGAGGGGGAATAGGGCAGTCGCGTTTATGTATGTTTTTGCTCAAAAAAGCCCATATAGGCGAAATTCAGGCTAGCGTGTGGCCCCCAGAGATGCTCAGAGAGTGTACGCAAAACAATATCTTCCTGGTATAGGGACAGAAGCTGTGTGGATGTACAGCAGATTTTGGTGTAATGAAGTATTCGTCTAAAAATAAAGCTACTAATGAATATTGCAATCATAAAATACAACGCAGGCAACATTAAATCGGTGAGCAATGCGCTGGGAAGGCTGGGGGTGGAACACTCCATAACCGATGATGTGGAGGAAATCAAGGCTGCCGATAGGGTTATATTTCCCGGCGTGGGCGAAGCTTCCACGACCATGAATTACCTTAAAGCACAGAAACTCGATGTCCTGATCCGTGATTTGAAACAACCCGTGCTGGGCATTTGCCTGGGTATGCAATTGATGTGCAGCCACTCCGAAGAGGGTGATACGCCCTGCCTGGGAATATTCGACCTACCGGTAAAGAAATTCCGGACAGATCTCAAAATACCCCATATGGGATGGAATAGTCTGCATGAGGTAAAGCTGCCCCTGGTAGATCCTGCGCTTGAAAAGCAGTTTGTGTACTTTGTGCACAGCTATTATGTGCCGGCATCATCCTATACCGCAGCTTTGGCATATTATGGCATACCCTTTAGTGCTGCCCTGCAAAAAGATAATTTCTTTGCCACACAATTTCATCCCGAAAAAAGCGGAAGCGTTGGTGAGATCATTCTGAAAGGATTCATAAACAAATAACCAAACACCCCATGATAATTATACCTGCTATAGACCTTATGAACAGTCAGTGCGTGCGCTTATCGCAAGGCGATTTCAACGCACAAACCATTTATAGTACTGACCCGGTAAAGACGGCAAAGAATTTCGAGAAAACCGGCTTCTCACATCTGCACATGGTTGACCTCGATGGTGCCAAAGCCAAAACACCTAAACACCTGCATGTTTTAAAAGCCGTGAGCCAGGCCACCGGTCTGTTTATTGACTTCAGTGGTGGCATCAGAAGCCTTGAGCAGGCCAGAGAGGGATTTGCCCATGGTGCATCGGCTATTACCCTTGGCAGTATGGCGGTAAATGATCAGGATGCTACTCTTTCCATTCTCACTGAATTTGGTGCGGAGAAGGTGATTCTGGGTGCCGATGTGAAAAACGAATTCATTGCTACCGCTGGCTGGCTGGAGCAAAGCGACAAGGATATCTTTTCTTTCCTGCAATATTGGCTGGAAAAAGGATTCAGTAAGGTCATGATTACTGATGTATCGAAGGATGGCATGATGGAAGGACCTTCTGTGGAGCTGTACAAAAAAGTTTTGCAGCAATTCCCGCAAATCAGACTTATCGCCAGTGGCGGCATTTCGCAGATGAGTGATTTCTTCGCACTAAAAGAAATGGGCTGCTATGGAGCCATTACCGGAAAGGCCCTCTATGAGAATTCGCTCGAAGAATCAGAATTGAAGAAGTTTATCCAGGCTTAGGAAGATCATCCAAAGCAAGCGTACAATAAAGACAAAGAGAACAAAATAAATATCCCATGCACAATCTGAGTTCCGATAATACAACTGGCGAGATTTCGAAGCCTTTAAACAACCTTGCCAAGAGAATAATCCCCTGTCTCGATATCCGGGATGGGCGCACCGTAAAGGGGGTGAATTTCGTTGAAATACGCGATGCCGGCGATCCTGTAGAGCTGGCGCAACGATACTCCCTGCAGGGTGCCGATGAACTGGTGTTTCTTGACATTACTGCTTCACACGAAAAACGCAAGTTGCTCAGGGAGTTGGTAATTAAGGTGGCTGCCAGCATCAGTATTCCTTTCACCGTGGGTGGAGGAGTAACCGAATTGATGGATGCGGATGTGTTGCTCTGTGCCGGTGCCGATAAGGTATCGGTTAATTCGGCAGCCATTCTTAACCCTCCACTTATCGATCAGCTGGCCGGACAATTTGGGAGCCAGTTTGTGGTGGTAGCCATTGATGCAAGGCTGGAGGATGGGATCTGGCAGGTCTATCGCAATGGCGGACGGATACCCGTGGGCCGTGAGCTTTTTGAATATGCCCGCGAGATGCAGGAGCGTGGTGCCGGAGAAATTCTATGGACTTCAATGAACCATGACGGGACACAGAATGGCTTTGCCAACGATACCCTGCGTGAGCTTGGGCGAACCCTCACCATACCCCTCATTGCATCGGGCGGAGCGGGAAAACCCGAACACTTTGCCGATACCTTTACCCTGGGCGAAGCCGATGCTGCCCTCGCGGCAAGCGTGTTTCACTATGATACCATTCCCATTCCCGTACTCAAAAAGTATCTTGATGAAGCGGGAATAAAAGTGAGATTATGATAAAGGCATTTCTGTAACGACATAAAAATAAAAGTATAATACATCTAAATAAAAAGCTATGAATTTCGATAAACTCAATGGACTTGTACCTGCCGTTATACAAGAACCGGGCACTGGAAAAGTGCTGATGACAGGATTTATGAACGCAGAAGCTGTTGCCCTTACACGGAAAACCGGTAAGGTAACCTTCTATAGCCGCACCCGTCAAACCATCTGGACCAAGGGCGAAACCAGCGGAAACTTTCTTCTGGTAGAAAAGATCTATGAAGATTGCGATAACGACACCTTACTCATTTATGCCCAGCCGGAGGGTCCCGTTTGCCATACCGGCGACGCTACCTGTTTTCATGATGATCCCGGTCCCAGCATAGGATTTCTTTCGCAACTCGAAAAAGTTATCCAGGGGCGCAGGGGCCAATCACCCGAGACCTCTTATACGGCAAGGTTGTTTGAGAAGGGGTTGCCACGCATAGCACAGAAGGTGGGCGAAGAGGCCGTTGAATGTGTTATCGAAGCCATGAAAGGCGACAAGGAAAAGTTTAAAGAGGAGGCTGCCGATCTAACCTACCATCTTTTGGTATTGCTGGCAGAGCAGAACCTTGAACTGAAAGATGTGGTAAAGGTACTCGAAGGCCGGCACAAATAAGTTTGTTACCAGCCAATGCCGACCCTTACACCACCAACAAATATAAAACCCGAGCCTCCAAAGGAATAAACATCATCTTCTCCATAACTTTGGATGTCTTCGGGTGTTATTTCATTCGACAGCTTCATGCCATAGCCTAAAAAGAAGTCAATAGCCATGTGGTTATCCATGATAAATTGATATCCTGTCGTGGCCTTCACATTTGCTGTATGGGTTTTCTTATACCAGGGCGCTTCATCGTACCGATAATAGGTAAGTCCGTTTTCCTCATAGTCTTCCCATTTGTTGCCTATGAATTTGCGGGAGATAAATCGGTAGCCCCCACCGGCAGATAAGTAAATGCCGCCATCTTCCTCCAGCTCCTTTAAATACCAGCGGTACATCACATCCAGTCCACCCCCTTTTATAGCCAGTACATTATAATTGCTAAACAACCAATGACCTCTTTGATCTCTGTAGTAAAAAGATGGGGAAAAGATGATCCACTTCTGGGGAGAGGAAAGACGTTTATCAATTTCTATTTTTATTCCGTTTTGGAATAAATGCTGAGGCACTCCCATTATCCATGTGCGGGGTGTGTAGCTTTCACTGGTTTCTTGTGCCCCGGCATTGTTGATGATGCAAAATGCCAGGATAAAATATATAAGATGCTTTTTCATTTGTAATGTTTTAATTTAAGGGAAGTAATCCATTACTCGTTGGAAGGAGCCATCAGAAATCCTATCCTGATGCCCAGGATCAGGATATTGCCCGAATAGCCCGGACCGAAAAACCCGTTATTGAATGTGGAAGGCTCTTCAGCATCCGATGTCATGGTGGTGAACCGCACCCCCATGCCGGTATACAAGTCGATCAACAAACGATCAGCCGCCACACCATAAAGGCCTATGATAACATCTGCCCCAAATTTCTGAAAGGCAGAGTATCGCTCATATTCTATCCCATCCAATTTTTCATTATATAACAGATGGTTGTAATGCCACATACCCCCATAGCTTATATAGACAGGAATGTTTCCGAAACCTTCTCCCGGATAATACCTGTGATACAAATGCATACCTGCACCACTATGACGTGAGTATCTATCTCCTGCCAGATAATTATTCTTATCGTTTTCGGCAAGAAACAATACCGGGCCCGCTTGTATCCAGTGATTTTTATTGAGAGAAATATCATAATCCAGGCGCAACCCGTTTACTGCCATGTAAAATGGCAGAATGTTGATTATGCCTCTGTATCTCACTTCCGGCTCGCTGTTCTTATCGGCAGCAAAGGTAAAACCCATGGAGGCCGGGGAAAAAATAACAAGGTATATAACAGCGATTTTCAAGAGGATAGAACAGGGTCGTTTAGATTTTACTAATTCAGGCCTATTTTTCATTGCTCTGGTTTTTCAGGGAGGGTTACTTTACTAAGAAATTCTATGCTGTCGCCACTGTACTTGTATTGATAGAAACCATCTCTGGCAACTACATACAGGTGGTTGTCTTCAGGGATTACATCCAGGGCCTGAATATCGAACCAGGTAATCAACTCCAGCTGGTGTCCGTTGGTGACTTTATACACTTTCAAAACATCATCGCAGACAAAAAGCCTGTCGCCGTCTATGCCCAATCCTCTCGGGCTCTCCATTTCATATTCTGTAAGTAGAACCGGATCATTGGTCAGGCTGATATCGTATATCTGTAAAAGGTTGCTTCCACTCCACGATTCCCCGCCTGTGCGAAGAGTAACGTAGGCGTAATTACCCTGCACAACCACCGGGTCGTAACTTACAAAATGAGGGGTATAACTTTTTTTGATGGGTTTGGCAGGATTGCTAATATCATAAATGTACATCCCATTGCGGGCACCGATAAACAAGTGGTTTTCGGTTGGGAAAATGGTTTCAATTCCAAACCCCAGGTATTGCTCCTGCAAATGGGTTGCATTGGCAGGGTTAGAAATATCGAATGTGTGAAGGGTTTCATCATCAACGGTGTAAAGATAATTACCTTTGATGGTAAAGCGTGCCATGGAGCCTCCTGTTCCGGTTTCTCCCGAATCGTTGGAATCCTTCATGCAGGAGGTCATTATTATAAATGCCACTGCACTGAGAAAATATATGGTTTTTTTCATGATGGTAATTTTTCAAGTCGTTTACTGTATGTAATGCACTTTTTCCGAAATGTTTCCAATGGGCTTTATTTCACCCAGGCAACAATAACGGTATTTTCAGGACGCATAGAAGAAGTGTACTGATAGGGTATCCATTCCAGGTCGGGGGGCGTGTGCTCAGGGAAAACGGCCTCCACCCGGCTGATGATACTGATTTGAGGGAAATTGTTGATGTCGATGGATACCAGATCGGTTGCATTATCTGCAAACAATACATCGTCCTTAACCGAGAGATCAACCACACCGGGCAGGTGAATGAAGCCGGTTTTTTGGGGATCCGCTGGATTCTGGTTATCGATTACATGAATACCGGTAAATAAATCCACCATGTAAATGTTTTCCTTGTACAGGTAAATCTTTCCGGGATTGGTAAACTCTTGAGGCGGTTGCATAAAAATGCTCGAAGCAAGGTCTGATCTTTTCATCAGAATGGGTCTGTACCTGGTGAGATCGCGATCATCAGGCTCATAGCTGAACCCCATCAATAGAGGCAACAGCAGAAAAATAGAGATTTTTCGCAGGGCTTTCATGTTCAATTATTTGGTTGCTGAAACAGGGAATTATTGGTTACACCAAAGATAATTGATTTTGTTATATGTACGATTAATTAACACAAAAACAACCTTATTTGCCCTCTTTTTCCCTTAAGCCAGTATAGCTGCAAGAGGATAAAGGAAAATATTTTATTGCGGTATAATGAGGAAACCCTTTTCCATCCACCCTATAAAGATTAATATGGGTGTTTGAAAAAGGGCTGTTTTTTATTCTATAAACAAAAGACTATTTGTATTCTCCCCAGCTTTTAATGGCAAGGTCGTTGGCTTTATATTTGCAGATCGCATATATAAAGGCACTGGCCAGGCGGGCATTGGTGATCAGGGGGATGTTGAAATCGATGGCATTGCGTCTGATCTCATAATCGTTGTACAGCTCATCTTTTGAAAGGTTTTTGGGGATGTTTACCACCAGGTCTATCTTGCGCGATTTGATATACTCCAACGTATTGGGGTGTGCATCTTCGTCGGGCCAGTGCAGCATGGTACAGGGTATGCCGTTATTTTCAAGAAATACCTGCGTGCCACGTGTGCCAAATAAATTGTAGCCTCTCTCGTGCAACATGCGTGCACTGAGCAGCATTTCTGTTTTTGAGCGCGCCGGTCCTGTTGAAAGCAAAATGTTTTTTTCAGGAATGCGGTATCCTACCGAAAGCATGGCTTTGAGTATTGCTTCGTAATAATCTTCACCCAGGCAACCTACCTCGCCGGTGGATGCCATTTCTACACCCAGTATGGGGTCGGCTTTTTGCAATCGTGAGAAGGAAAACTGTGAGGCTTTTACGCCCACGTAATCCAGCTCGAAAAGAGACTTTTCGGGCTTCATAACCTTTTCTCCCAGCATAACCCGGGTGGCATAGTCAATAAAGTTGGTCTTCAATACTTTAGATACGAAAGGAAAGCTTCTGGATGCACGCAGGTTGCATTCAATCACTTTAATGTCGTTGTCTTTGGCAAGAAACTGCATGTTAAAGGGGCCTGTTATTTCCAGCTCCCGGGCAATTTCTGTGGCAATTCGTTTTACCCTGCGGATGGTCTCGATGTAGAGTTTCTGTGGAGGGAAAACAATGGTAGCATCGCCTGAGTGCACCCCGGCAAACTCCACATGCTCAGATATGGCATACACCACAATCTCGCCCTTATTGGCCACAGCATCGTATTCTATTTCTTTTGCATTCTCTATGAATTCAGAAACCACCACCGGATATTGCTTAGATACATTGGCGGCCAGCTCCAGGAAATGCTCCAGCTCATCAGCATTGGAAACTACGTTCATGGCTGCACCCGACAACACATAAGACGGTCTTATTAGCACCGGGTAACCCACCGTATCCACAAAGCGATAAATGTCCTGCACCGTGGTAAGTTCGCGCCAGGCAGGTTGATCTACTTTCAGCCTGTCGAGCATGGAGGAGAATTTATGACGATCTTCTGCCTTGTCGATGCTGGTGGCCTTTGTACCCAGAATATTTACACCAGCCTCATCCAGGCGCATGGCCAGGTTGTTGGGTATCTGCCCACCCATAGATACCATCACTCCGCGGGGTGATTCATAATCAATGATATCCATTACACGCTCATAGGATAATTCATCGAAATAGAGTCTGTCGCAGATGTCGTAATCGGTGCTAACGGTTTCAGGGTTGTAATTGATCATAATGGAGCGTAAGCCCGTTTTGGTAATGGTCTGAAGTGCATTAACACTACACCAGTCAAACTCTACACTGCTGCCAATGCGATAAGCGCCTGACCCCAGTACGATCACAGAATTGCCATCTTTTTCGGCTACCAAATCGTTCTCGGTACCATGATAGGTGAGGTAGAGATAATTGGTAAGGGCCGGGTATTCAGCTGCCAGGGTATCGATTTGCTTTACTACCGGAACGATTCCGTGCTGCTTACGATACTCTCGTACATGAAGACTATAGGTGGCAACGTCTTTATCGGTATTTTTTACCAGGTTCTTCGCAATCTGGAAATCTGAAAAGCCATACTGCTTTGCTTTCTTAAGCCATGAAAGGGGCAGATCTTCTACCTGAGCGTAGGGAGCAATCTGATTCTTCAGGTCGGTAAGATTCTTGAGTTTATATAGAAACCAGCGGTCTATTTTTGTCAGCTCATGAATCTCGTCGATGGTAAAGTTATGCTCCAGAGCCATGGCAATGACAAAAATCCTGGTATCGGTAGGATTGCTTAACTCCTGTTCAATTTCTTTACGGTCTGTTATCTCCAGGTCTTTGTTTTCAACAAAACCATGCATTCCCTGGCCTATCATGCGCAGACCTTTCTGAATAGCTTCTTCAAAGTTGCGTCCAATGGCCATCACCTCGCCAACACTTTTCATACTGCTGCCTATTTGCTTGGAAACCCCTTTGAATTTTCCCAAATCCCAGCGGGGGATTTTGCAGACTACATAATCGAGTGCCGGTTCAAAAAATGCAGGGGTAGTTTTGGTGACGGCATTTTTGAGTTCAAAAAGACCGTATCCCAGCCCCAGTTTTGCTGCCACAAAAGCCAGGGGGTAGCCCGTGGCTTTTGATGCCAGGGCGCTGGAACGCGACAGGCGTGCATTGACCTCAATCACCCGATAGTCTTCAGAATGGGGGTCAAGGGCATATTGCACGTTGCATTCGCCCACGATGCCGATATGACGTACTATTTTGATAGCTATTTCGCGTAGTTTGTGGTATTCGCTATTGGAAAGGGTCTGTGAAGGTGCGATTACAATACTCTCGCCGGTATGAATTCCCAGGGGGTCGAAATTTTCCATATTGCACACAGTAATGCAATTGTCGTAGCGGTCGCGCACCACTTCATATTCAACTTCCTTCCAGCCTTTGAGCGATTTTTCTACCAGGATTTGAGGTGCATGGTTCAGGGCTTTGTGGGCCAGTTGGTCGAGCTCCTCGTCGTTGTTGCAAAATCCACTGCCCTGTCCTCCCAGGGTATATCCTGCCCTTACTATAACGGGATATCCAAGCCTGTTGGCTGCTTTTTGAGCTTCTGCTGCGGTTGTAACGGCTTCACTCTTTATGGTAAGAACATCTATTTCGTCGAGCTTCTGAACAAACAACTCGCGGTCTTCGGTATTCATGATAGCCTCTACAGGCGTTCCCAACACTTCTACATTATATTTTTCGAGGATACCTGTCCGGTATAACTCTACCCCGCAATTGAGAGCAGTCTGGCCTCCGAAAGCCAATAGTATGCCCTGTGGTTTTTCTTTTTTGATTACCTTCTCTACAAAAAAAGCCGTTACGGGCAGGTAATAAATAATATCTGCAATACCTTCTGATGTTTGTACCGTGGCTATATTGGGGTTGATAAGAATGGTTTTTATTCCTTCTTCTTTTAGTGCTTTCAAGGCTTGTGAACCGGAATAGTCAAATTCGCCTGCTTCACCAATCTTTAATGCACCGGAACCTATTACAAGGACTTTTTTGATTTTGTGGGCCATATATACTAAGTATTAAAACGTGGATTTCTGATTATTGCTGTTGTTAAGAGCAAACCGGAATACGGGCAAAACTTTGCATACCATACTTATACCCCGGTTTAATCCTAAGGTAATTAAGCCTGCCGCTGCTTATGTGCTTTGATCATTTCGATAAAATCATCAAAGAGAAAGTCCGTGTCGGTGGGGCCGCTTGAGGCTTCGGGATGGAATTGTGTTGAAAAGAAGGGCTTGCTTTTGTGCTTAATCCCTTCGTTGGTGCCATCGTTGATGTTAACAAACAACTCCTCCCATTGGGTATGATCCAGCGAAGGGCCATGAGTTGCGTAACCATGATTTTGAGAAGTGATGAAGCAACGGTTGCTTCCTTTGAGTTGTACGGGTTGGTTATGACTTCTGTGACCATATTTCAGTTTAAAGGTATCGCCGCCTGCGGCGAGTCCCATCAGTTGATTACCCAGGCAGATGCCGAATATGGGCTTGTCCTGTTCCATGGCCTGGGCAATGTTTTTTACCGTTGGCACACATTGCTTGGGGTCTCCCGGACCATTGGAGATAAATAAACCATCATAGTCGAGAGTTGAAAAGTCATAATCCCATGGGATTCGTATCACGGTGGTATCTCTTTCGAGTAATTTTCTGATGATGTTGTATTTAACGCCACAATCAATAAGGGCTATCTTATGGGTTCCGTTGCCATAGGTGGTAACCTCTTTGGTGCTGACTTGTGCAACCAGATTTTGTGTGTTGGGATCGGCAAACGAGATGGGTTGGGAGGCAAATTCAATTTTACCCGACATACTGCCTTTTTCGCGAAGTATCTTGGTTAAAGCGCGGGTATCTATGCCCGCCAGTGCCGGCACCTGATTTTCAATCAGCCAATGGGAAAGATTATTCCAGGCATTCCAGTGACTCGATTCAAAGGAGTATTCTGAGATGATTAATCCGGAGATATGTATTTTATCCGATTCATAATATTTTAGCAGACCTTGTTCCTTTATCATAGGAGGTACACCATAGTTGCCTATGAGGGGATAGGTGAGCACCAGAATCTGGCCCTGGTAAGAAGGGTCTGTAAGGCTTTCGGGATATCCCGACATGGCGGTGTTAAAAACCACCTCTCCTGCTATCGATTTACGATATCCAAAAGAATAGCCTTCAATGGTGGTGCCATCCTGTAAAAGAAATCGTGCGTCGGATTGTTCAGGGATTTTCACTGCGTTGGCAGTGTTAGATTTTCCGGTCATGGGCTGTGGTATTAATGAAAGCGGGTGCTTTCTGGTAAATAAATCCTTTTTCTAACCGGATGACAAAAGTACACATTTCAAACCATAGTTTAAAGAATTGTTTTCTTAAATTGTTCCCCAAAAGTCTGAAGCAATATTTAATCAGACCTATATGATCATCCGAAAATAAGTAACCGCCAATGGCAATTGCCACTGGCGGTTGTGTGGGCAATAAAAATATTAACGATAATATCAATACTGCCTGGTTTTGGTGGTTTGGTGGTTTTGGTGGTTTATTTTCAAATGTTCTTCTTTAGTTGTACACACTTTCTCCGTGTTCATAAATGTCGAGTCCTTCTTCTTCAATAGTTCTGGAAACCCGCAAATTATCGGTAGCCTTGAGTGTCTTAAACAAAATTAGACCCATGATAAATGCCCAGCCAAAGACGGCAACTACTCCAATGGCCTGTATGCCGAGTTGGTTAAACCCTCCGCCATTAATAAGTCCACCTTCAATGGCAAAAACACCCACCATTAGCGTACCAAAAGCACCACAAACACCATGTACCGAAATGGCACCCACGGGGTCATCTATTCTTAGTTTCTGGTCAAAGAACTCTACGCTGAACACCAGGATTACTCCTGCCATTAGGCCTATTATTATGGCACTACCGGGCGTAACAGCGGCTGCACCTGCTGTTATGGCCACCAAGCCAGCCAAAGCGCCGTTGAGAGATAAACTCAAAGAAGGTCTTTTGTATCTTGCATAGGCGGTAAGCATGGCGGCTATGGCACCAGCAGCAGCTGCAAGGTTGGTGGTAAGGGCAATGTGTGCAATGGCAACCGTATTCTCCCTGCCTGCTGCACCCAGCTGGCTGCCTGCATTAAAGCCAAACCATCCAAACCATAAAATAAAGACTCCCAGTGCTCCATAGACGAGGTTATGCCCGGGTATGGCTGTTGGCTTTCCGTTAAGGTATTTCCCTAAGCGGGGGCCTATTACTATGGCTCCTGCCAACCCTACCCAGGCGCCTACGGAATGCACTATAGTGGAGCCTGCAAAATCGATAAATCCCAGCTCGGCCAACCAGCCCCCTCCCCAAAGCCAATGGCCCGATACAGGATATACCATCAAGGTGATAAAAATCGAAAAAATCAGATAAGCATGAAATTTTGTTCTTTCTGCCATGGCTCCCGAAACGATGGTGGCTGCCGTAGCGGCAAATACCGTCTGAAAAAGGATATCGGTCTTATCGGCATAATCTCCTAT
>JBEPXC010000079.1:0-14840 GCA_041642035.1 Sphingobacteriia bacterium | reverse complement strand
GAATATCTTTACTCTCAAATGGCGGGTGAACTTGTATTCCCAACCGGTGGTATTGTTATAAACAACCTGAATATTACCGAAATCGCCAAGTATAAGAGCATTTGCACTAGAATCAGCAGTGTATGCTGTCATCTGAAGATCCTGATCATCTATACGGCCAAATCGCATAGGGTTACGCTGGGCTTCCACAATAAAAGCATTACAGCAAAAAAGCAACAATATTGCAATACGGTTGATAAGGTTTACGGTCATGGTAAGTAAGGTTTAGATAATAACAGATATTTAATATTATCCGAAGCCCTGTCTCACCTTCTTCCTGAAATGATCAAATGCCTCGGTAATTTTAATTTTCATAATTAACTTCTAACATATGTTGTGATGCAAATATAGTTAAAATTGTGAATGAAACTATTAAAAATAATAACGTATAAGGATTATTTCTCTCAACCTGATAAGAGAGGAGGGGAGTAAGAGACTTAGAAATACAAAAGATCAAAGTACAAAAGCAAAAACTAAAGTGCATTTGCAGGAAGAAGAAGGAGAGGAGGAAGGAGGTGATTGGGAATCAGGGGGTAAAGTATGAAAAAGAGCAAGAGGCCATTTAATTGCCTCTTTCCAATTCCATAGTAATAATTTCCTCTGTTTGCTCTACCGTTAGTTTTTTCGCTATTATTCTCTTTTGTTCATCCAGCAAAAAGATAAGAGGGGTGGCCCAGATATCGTATTTGTCGCGAAAGCCTGAGCGGTTTGCCGGATCATTAACATTAATCCAATCAGGGAAATTTTCTTCCACATAGTTCAACCATTTTTCACGGTCTGCTTCAGTGTTGACAGCAAATACTTCAACACCTTTATCATGCATTCTTTTATAGAAATCAACCAGTAGGGGTGTATTTTTCTTACAGTGACCACATTCAGAATCCCAGAAATAGAGCACGGTAAATTTGGCATTCACATCGTGCAGTTTTGTGAGATTTCCATCGGGGGCATACATGGTTAGGGCGGGTGCTACTTTGCCAATCAAAATAGGTTTCAGAGCCATAGCTCTTTCACTGATTGTTTTCAGCTGCTCATCCGTAACCCAGTCGGCCTCACCGGTCATATAATAATTTTCAACCATGTGAACAAAAACGGCATCCATACCCATAATCTGCGAACGCTCAAAGGTGTTGGTTAGGAAAAACACTATATACTTAAAGACTTCCTTGCTGTCACTTGCTTCTTTAAGCAGTTGATCGGCTTCAGCAATGATGCTGTCGGGCATCTGAACTACCACCTTAGTGAAATATTGATTAAGTTTGGCATGAAAGAGGGGTGTTCTTACCAGACGGTCGTCGGTTAAATCAATATTTTCCCAGAATTTTTTTTTGTATAATTGATACATAAGCTCATTGTTGGTGGTGCCGTCGTCGCTCAAGGGTGTTTGGGGCATCGGAGGCTCTTGCTGTGCCAGCAATATCTTGCTAAATAATCCATTGGGAAATTTATTTATAATCTTGTTTTGTTCCTGTTTTACCCTTTCATCGAGCTCAGCAAGTTGCTCACGGATTTTTTCTTTGGCAACATCATCAACAGAGGGATCCTGCAAGCGGGCGCGCAAAGGAGCTCCGATTTCCGTCTGTTGTCGTATGAAGCGCATATATTCATAAAAAGCTTTGTTGTCGGGCGAATTGGTAAACTTCATATTGTTGACAAACTCATCCTTTTGGGTTTCGATGCTGAAGTGTTGATTGTTATCCACCAATATTTCAAAATATATCTGACCGGGAAGAACAATCATGTACATCCCCCTATCAAGGGCCTCTTCACCTGAAAAGCTGAAATTACCCTCGTGGTCTATCAAAACAGTATCCTGAACATATTGCCTGTTGCCATAGTGGTATGCCAAAAAGGCCGTGGTGTCTTGCAATCCATCAACGTGTACATTAATATGATAACCCTTGTCGGCCAGCGCACAGCTAAGAAAGATTATACTGATAAGAGATGTAAATATCGCTTTTTTCACATGTTTAGATATTAAGCTTGATAAAGATTGCATTTGTATATAGGGTTATGATGAAACAGTAAGATAAAATTCAATCCGGCGAAATTAAATGCTTTTTTTTGAGAATGCAAAATAAATAATCCTATAAAATTTCAGGCTACCTTAAGGAGACTTTTGTGAAAGATCATACAACCCTTTATAGAATGACTAATCAAAGCGGTTCATCTTTTTTATACCCATAGGGTAGTGATTATAAATGACTATTTATTTCTACGTACTTTAACCTGCTTTTATTGTTACTTTAAAAGGGTTCGTACTGTTGTTTACAGCGATTTGGAATGGCATATTTGTATTACTCAATACACATGATGCATTCAGTTCACCTATAAAAGCCTAATCATGAAAAAATTTACCAATATCTTCCTAATCTTTTTGCTGGGGGTCACATCGGTTGAAGCAGGTGGTTTTGCAGGGGGAAGTGGCACTAAGCAGGACCCATTTCAAGTTGCTACAGCACATGATCTTAATGAAGTAAGAAACCATCCTGACAAGTATTTCATACAAGTAGCAGATATCAGTCTCAATGTTGTTCCCTTCAACATGGGTAATTACTGGACACCCATAGGGGGCAACAGATATAGCGACGAGCTTACTGATAACTTTACCGGGCATTATAATGGTCAGGGTTATGTGATATCCAATTTAGTTGTGGTTCAACCTGGGCAGGCCAATGTTGGGCTTTTTGGTCATGTTGGATCTGTTGATGGTGTAACGACTACGATTAAGAATGTCAACCTATATAATGTACTCATCATTGGCGGAAAAGCAACAGGAGCCCTGGTAGGTCGTGTAACAGGTAATCAAAACACCCGGATCGAGAACTGTTCGGTAAAGCTGGGCTCTGTCAGGGGTGATGCTTCAACCGGAGGGTTGATAGGAGCCAACAATAGCTTTATGATAACCTCGGTTGCTGCCGAAGGTTATAGGCCTGTGGTTTATAAATGCAGCGCGGAGGTAAGCGTATCTGTTCGTTCTTATTTTTCAGAAGATAAATCTAAATTTGGCGCATTGGTAGGTTGTAATGAAAAGGGGATGATTTCTCATAGTTATGCTAAGGGAGAAGTTGTTGCCAACGATTCGACCGCTTCCTTTATTGGTGGTTTAACCGGGAGTGCGGGTTTACGGGGTATCATCATCAATTCGTATTCTACAGCAGTAGTTAATGCGGAAGGGGCAAACTTTGTTGGTGGACTGATTGGCAATATAGGCACAGGAAGAAACAAGGGCATTGTTTATTCTTCTTACTGGAGTAGGGACCATAACTCTCAGGATATGATATCTGCCGGAGGAGAAGGGTTAAGCCATTCGGCTTTGCAGGATCCCGCAAGCTTTACAAACTGGGATTTCTTCAATGTCTGGCAACTGAATCCTAAGTTAAACGGCGGATTTCCTTATTTTGCTGAAAAATTAACGGAAAAAAGCAAAAAGATATGGACCGGTTTGGTATCTTCTTCCTGGAATGAACCTTCCAACTGGTCTCCGCATGAGGTTCCTTCAACTACCGATAGGGTAACTATACCTTCGGGCACTTCACATTCTCCAATAGTTGAGGCATCCGTTATGGTTACTGATTTGCTTGTTGAAGATGATGCTCTGCTGACCCTGCAGGATACAGGATCAAGCCTAACCCTTACCGGTACCCTTAGCGGTAGCCAGGAAACCATCGGTTCTGCCTCCATAAGAGGTGCAGGAATCCTGGTGTTGGCCGGCAGTTCTTTGCAAAGTATCCCTGCCATGACCATCGATAATATGGTTGTTAACAATGCCAACAATGTGCAACTTGCAGGGAGCATTACCGTTAATGGCACCCTTACCATGAAGCAGGGACTGCTTGATTTAAGAGGTTTTGAAATTACTCTGGGTACTCAGGCTGATCTTTCTGAAACGGAAAACGATAACATCTCTTCAAGAGTATACGGTTCCAGCGGACTAATACGTACCCATAGATTGCTCGATAATCCTTCGGGTGAGATAGCAGGGATGGGAGTAGAAATCATCAGCGCCTCCAATATGGGTCACACGTTGATTGAAAGAGGACACAGTGCCCTAAATGAAGGTGATGAGTCGAAGAGCATTCTGAGATGGTTTAACATAGAACCAGCCAATAACAAGGATTTAGATGCTACTCTCGTGTTCCATTATTTTATCAGTGAGCTAAATATCTACGGTGAGAACGATAACTTTTCTCTTTTCAGAAGAAGGCACGGAGATACCGAGTGGGTATGGATTCCCTCTGAACTGGATGCAGCGCACCGGGTACTTACTGCAAACCATGTTGATGAATTCAGCACCTGGACGGCCGGCAGCACCGATAAGCCGCTGCCCATCGTTCTCCTTTCATGGGAAGCCAGGCCAGTAGATAATACCGTGGAACTGAACTGGATTACTGCTGCTGAAATAAACAACAATTACTTTACCGTAGAGAGAAGCAGCAACGGAATTGATTTCGAAACCATTTCAACCCTGGCAGGTGCAGGAACCTCCAGTAGAACTAACTATTATAAAACAATTGATGATTCTCCTGTAACTGGCCTGGTTTACTATCGTCTTAAGCAAACCGACTATAATGGTGAGTTTGAATATTCAAAAATCGTCAGTATTTATCAGAAAGCATATGATCAGGATATTGTAATTTACCCCAATCCATCCACTGGGGTATTCTCTGTTGCCATTGGTGGCGAACAAACCATCCAATATAAGATATTTGACATGCAGGGTCGCTTAGTCGTGAGTTCAAATACACAACCCGGACAAATCACTCTCGTATATCTCCCGCAACTTCAAAAGGGTATTTATTCAATGGTTTTTTACACCCATGATGTACAAAGTAAAAAGATACAGATTCTTTGATTTTTGGTTTTGGTGAACCTTTTGCGAGCAATTGCTGAGAAGCCCTTGCGCGTTTTTTCTTTTCAGGGAAGAGAATTTGAGAAAATATTCTTATTTTTTGTATGCTTATTTGTCCTGATAAAAGACAAAAGTTTAATTGCCAGGCAGGTGTATTAACCAATTAACAACAGGTGTTTCTACCTGAAATGTTTTTTTGTATTCAAGGGTTAACACTATTGTTTATAGCCAATTATACTGCCACATTTGTAAGGTATACAGCCAAAGCTCTTAATTATGAAAACTTATAAAATTATTTTCGTCCTTGTTCTTGCAGGTTTTTTTTCTTACCAAGCCTATAGCCTGCCGGGGCAGGGTACAGAGACAGATCCTTATCAGGTAACTACTAAAGCCGATCTTAATGAAGTCAGAAATAATCTAACAGCTTTTTACCGGCAGGAGGCCGACATTGTTTTCGATCTGGCTGATTTTCAATCCGGAGGTGTTTTTTACAATGATGGGGCAGGGTGGGTACCTATTGCCGGGAATGGCACTTCTTTTATGTTTACAGGCTCCTATGACGGTAATGGCGAAACTATATCCAATTTAACCATAAGACGCGGAGGTACTGCAAATGTTGGTTTATTTGGCCATTTAGGGCATGATTCCGACGGTGCCACCATAAAAAACCTAAAACTCATAAATGTTGATATCATAGGAGGACGTGGCACAGGTAGCCTGGTGGGCAGGGTAACGGGTAATCAGAAATCACGTATAGAGAACTGCTCAGCTACAGGCACTCTGCAGGGTGATGCTGCAACGGGAGGACTGGTAGGTTCAAACAATAGTTCTGTATCTAATAATGGGGCTGCAGAGGGTTTTAGGCCGGTGATATATAATTGCTGGGCCAATGTGGCTGTATCCGTAAGAGCCGGGGCTCCCGAAGGTGATATGATAAAGTTCGGGGGACTTGCAGGTTGCAATCAGAAAGGACTCATTTCAAACAGTTATGCCAGAGGATCTGTTACGGTGGATAATGCAAACGCCTCGAGAATTGGAGGAATTGCTGGTTGCGTTGAATTCAGGGGCATTGCTATTAATTCCTACGCTACGGGCGATGTAATAACCCATGACTTGGCTACCAATGTAGGAGGCTTACTGGGTAATACCGGAACAGGCAATAGTAAGGGAACCATCTCATCTTCTTATTATGATGGGCAGGTTTTGTATTCAGATCTTACATCCCGTCCCGATAATACTTTTGGCACGCGCCATGCTACAGCAGATATGAAAGATTTTGCCATCAGGGAAACTATCTTTATTGACTGGGATTTTACCGTTGTATGGAATATGGATGTTGGCAAAAATGACGGCTATCCCTACCTTTTGGACACCGAACCTACTCTTACCGAATGGATATGGAGTGGTGGTGCATCTGGAAATCCAAGCAAATGGGATCAGGATGGCAATTGGCAGATAGCAGGAATCCCTCCTTCGGGTGCAGTCGTTGTAATTCCTGATGTTGATTCCCAGCCAGTTATCCCCACGGGCTTAACGAAACTTTACAAATTAACTCTTCACAGCGGCGCTACATTGGATATTTCTTCGGGAGATTCTCTGACCGTTACTGGTTTAATCACTACCTCTAGCGAGATGCCCATTCCTGCTATTACAGGTGATGGTCTCCTGGGATTGGCTGGTTCTACAACTCAGGAATTACCAATATTGATGGTCAACAATATTGTAATTAACAATTACAATAATGTTACCCTTAGTGGAAATCTCACTGTGAATGGTATATTAGCAATGCAGAACGGTTTGCTCGATTTAAACGGTTACACCATTGATCTGGGATCCAGTGGATCGCTTAGTGAAATTGAAGCCGAAAATTATTCCTCCAGAATCTACGGAACATCCGGAAAAATTATCGCTACCCGAACTAAAGATCAGGTCAATGCCTGCAATTTAGGCCTTGAGCTATTTTTTCCGGTTGATGTTGATCCCGGGTTCATATTCTTAAGTAGGGGACATAGCGAACTATCGGGCGCCGATAATGCCAAAAGTATATTGCGGTGGTTTGAGATTGAGCCTGTCAACAATGATAATTTAAATGCAACCCTTGTTTTTAAATATGTAGCCGGCGATCTTACCTTTTCGGGTGACGAACCTTCATTCTCCCTGTTTAAGCGACCCATAGGAACAAGCGAATTGGATTGGGTTATGGTAGAATCTGAGCTGGATGCCTCAAACAAAAAACTAACAGCCACAGGTGTGCAGCGTTTTAGTCAGTGGACCGTTTCCAGTGCTGATGCTCCTATGCCTATTATGCTACTATCATTCGAGGCCAGGGCTGTTGATCAAGGGGTAGAGCTCAACTGGGTTACGGCCGCTGAAATCAACAACGACTTCTTTACTATAGAGAGAAGCAACAATGGGCTGGACTTCTATCCCATAGATAATATATCAGCTGCCGGTACTACAAGTCAGCTGCATTATTACCAGACAGAAGACAAAAATGCTTTAAAGGGTTTGTCTTACTACCGGCTTAAACAAACCGACTACAATGGCGATTACGAATATTCTGCACCCATAGGTGTTTTCATGAAGGAGATACAGGCTGAGCAGATTGTATTGTACCCCAATCCCGGCAATGGTCAGTTCTTTATAACACTGGAGGGTGAAACCTCCCTGCCATATCGTCTCATCGACCTGCAGGGGCGTGTAATAACAACAGGCATAGCTGAACCGCATAATGTAAATTTGATTTCTTTACCCGCACTTAAAAAAGGAATCTATACCCTGGTGTTTATCGCCGACGATATTATCACCCGAAAGATTCAGGTTTTGTAATATTGATTTTGGTTTTGGTGAACCACTTCCCGTGCAATTGCTGCGAAGCCCTTGCACGGCTTTTTTGGGATATAGCTGCAATATGCCCTTGCATAAGCCTAAGGGAGAGAGGATTTATTCTTCCTAGTCGTCGATAAGATCGGGACTTACGCTTTCGATGTATAGTATATTATGAATGGCATCCAATGCTTTCAGTATGATTTTCCCCCAATGGTTTTCAAAGAGTCTTTGCAATTCGGCTAAGGCACAAGCCTTGCTTTGGATAGGTGCTTTCTGGTAAAGCAACACGAAATCCTTCATATCCTGGTAAACATCGGCCATATTGTCGGCAAGACTGTTTTGCCGGCTGTCGGCATTTTCATCCAGGGTGTGGTACAGGTCTTTTTCGGCTAATTTCTCCCGCAGGGCTTTGAAAATAATTTCCCATTGTTCTTCCGTTACATGGCGTTCGGCAAATTCAGGATCGGCTTGTATATCTGTGGGTAGCATCGCTCCTTTTAGGTACAGCAGGGGTCCGATCTTCTGGAAAAAGGAAAGGATTTCACGGGATGGGAATTTCTCCACCTGCTCGATGTATACGCAATATTCATGCGCCACTGTAATCATCTCTATTACCTGGCGCGAAATCACAGGGTTGTCGTTGTCTTGTTGCATGGTAATTTTTTGTGCAAACCTAATGATTTTTTTCAAAAGATACAGGGCCGAAGAACCATTTATTCATCGCTGTTGAGCTAAGGAAAAAATATAAAAAAATTCTCTTGCGCGAAAGAAAAGATTTTTTACCTTTGCCAAACCTTTTGAAAAACGAATATCTAAGCGCTCTTTGGCAGTTTTCAAAAGGATTTTTTCAAGGAAAAAGCCCAGGTGGTGAAATTGGTAGACACGCTACTTTGAGGGGGTAGTGAGCGTAAGCTTGTGCAAGTTCGACTCTTGTCCTGGGCACCAAAAAGAAAAAACAATCCCAAACCAGCCCAGATGGCGGAATTGGTAGACGCGCTAGTTTCAGGGACTAGTGTTGGTAACAGCGTGCAGGTTCGAGTCCTGTTCTGGGCACTTTTGGAGATAAGACCACCGTTCTGGTGGTTTTTTTTTTGTCCGCTTGTGTCGTTTAGAACTCCTTCGGTGCTGATGATGCGAAAAAAAGCCTGAAACTTATTGTGTTGGTATACTTCACACCTTTCCTGTAATTCTTCATGTTTACCAATACCTGCCTGTTTAAAAATGGCAATAAAAATGCCTTTTTTGATGTCTTTGTTGCCGTGCACCTGCACAAAAATGGTGATGTTGTCCTTAGTTTTATAGTAAATCTGATGAGAACCTTTAGCTCCTGAAGAAATAAAACCATGTGCTTCAAAAATCTTTATTTAATGCCTGGGCGATTGATTCATCCCGTGGCAAGGGTTTAAGAAAGTTGCTTCAGACCCTACCCAAAGGGAGTAAAAAGTAAAATAGTTGTATGAAAGGCTTGCGCTTGAAAATGACCTTTTCTAAGCGATTACCTTCAGTAATCCATAAACGTATGACATTTGCTTTTGTATGTAAAAAATATTATTATTGCAATTCTAATATAATTTATAAAACCTGAATATCTGGAGAGATGAAATGAATGGTATTTATTTAAACAGTACTACAATGAAATACATTAATATTTTGCTTATAAATCTCACTGTTTTAATCATCATTTTAGCAGGTTCATGTAAAAAGAACGATGTAAATCACAAACTGGATGATTATATCCTGGCAGGACAGAAAGATGGTGTTGGTATACATTATGTTGATGTAGAACCAGATATTAATTTTACTATAATTGATCCATGGCATAAAACGGATACCATCATTGATTTGGATTTAAACAATGATGGAATTGCTGATTTCTCACTTAAAGGTACCATGTGTCACCCTTCACAGTTAGGTGGGGATTGTGAAGATGTCAGTATAATTCCTTTGTTGAATAATGAGGTTAGCATTAATCCCATAACCACCTGGCTGGATACAATCCCTTATAATGATACTATCGATGTCGGTAATCATTGGACAAATGATGAGACACTACTATATTCTTATTTGATGATTATACCTGATGATATATCAACTAAAGGATACTGGCATAATGTTTATTTGGTCAGTTCGTATTATATTGGATTCAAAATTATCGAGGATGATAAACCTTTTTACGGATGGATAGGAATGAAAAATGATTCTACATCCCGGGGCTTTAATTTCCAGATAACGGACTATGCGATTCTAAAAGAATACGTTGAATAGGGATGTTTCTAATGTTGCACGGCTTGAAGAATTATGAGCCTGCAATTAGGGCAATAAGCAAATCCACTGATTATTCCTGGTTTCTCTTCTAATCATGCATCCTGAATTTTGTAATGATATGGGGGAAAAAAAAGAGATTCCATCTGTAAAACAGGAGGAATCTCAGGGGTCAATAAGATCTTTTTCATCAACATCCCCAAACAGGAACTTTGTAAAATCGGTTCACAGTTTCTTGAATCACATTTTATTGCTTCAACACTGCTTTAGAAAAAATATGCTCCGGGATATCCTGGTTGAATTTGATATCGGTCATTTTAAATTCAGTGCCATCGCCCTGTTTGAGCATATCCTTAAAAAGCATTGTGGTCGGAAACCAACGTCCGTCAATTTGTTTCACATCCGAGAAAGAGGTTTGTTTAAGCAACTGTCCGCTGCGGGCATACAGCTCTTCCCGCAGGGGAATATATCGTTCGGTATCGATCCATATTTTTCGTGAGTCATAGGCCACATCCGATACAGTAGCTTTAAGATGCAGCACCCAGGCCTTTCTGCCATCAAGGGTATCTTCACCTTCAAGGGTAGCATCATACACATCGGTAAGTTTACGGTCGTCCATCATATCTTCGTAGGAGAGATCGGATCCCATCACCGATTGGCGCAACATATGACCTGAAATCTGGATGGTACGGTCGGTAGAAGGGGAGTAGATCCAAAGCTGGTCCTCGAGCTTCAGCATTTTGGTGCCTTGCTCACGGGCCGGGCTGAGGTATTCGGTAAAGGATTGTTTGTCGCCCACCGAATAGGTGCGCGAGGTGATGGTACGGCTACTGCGACGACCATGAATGGTCATGCTCGATTCTACAATGCGGTTTTCTGACGACATATTATCATCCACCCGCTCCAGTATATCATTTGCAGAGGGTTGACTGAAAGCGAGCAGGGCTGTGGCAGAAAGAAATAGAAATATTATAGTTCTCATTATTTTGTAGTTTAATGTTTTTAAAAGGAGCGGGAGTTGAATCACAATCAGGAGAACGGATTAAATGAATGGTTTAGTGCTTAAGGTTCCTGATGTATTATCCCTTGACTTTTCAAATTTTTCAGGCCTCTAATTCCTTAAATAATCTGGCCGTTTGTCTTTTATATATGCCGATCCCGGCTAAAGCAGTACCCAACACGGTTGAGAATAATCCGGGGATGAATCCAAGATAATAATCAACAGGGGTGATGCGGGTGCGAATGGTAGAAGGCATCATCAACGAAGCGCCTTCCATCATACCCGAAATGTCGATGCCGTATACCTGAATGAGCCAGGCAATGAAAAGACCAAAAGCGGTGCCAATGATTGATCCGGCAATGCCGATGAATACCGACTCAATGATCATGCTGCGGTATACATGCCCCTTTTCTTCACCCATAGCCAGGCGAACCCCCACTTCGCCATAGCGGCGAAGACCACCCAACAGACCGGCATTCCATAATACCAGCGACATGGCAAAGATAAAAACCAGGGTGATATATACCGACCAGGCTTCCGACAATTCAACATAGGGTCCCATGCTGCCCTGCTGACTGAGAGATTTCATTACCGGAGCAAATTCATCATCCGTATGCTCATGCAAGGCATTAAATGTTGCCGCTCTTTCCACTGCTTCGTCGTTGTCGTAATAACCTTCGGGAAGAAAACCTACTATCATTCCAGCTGCGTCATACATATCCAGGGCTGATCGGGCGTCTTCAATATCAACTATGATACTGCCCCTGTCCATAATGTCTACACCAAAAGAAAGAGTTCCACTAATGGTGAAATTGTACATGCTCATGCCACCATTCATGGTGGAGCCAATCAAAGTGACCTGATCGCCTGGGATAACACCCAGTTTTTGCGAAAAGTTTTCGCTGATGAGGGCCTCTCCCTGTTTCCGGGGCAAGCTTCCCCTAACCAGTGATCTTTCCAGTTGAAGTCGCTCTGGTTCTCTTGTATCGGCAGAGAGCATATCCAGCCCGATGCCCATAGCAGGACCCTGTGCCTGGGTTTCGCCCTCTTCATCAGGGGCATCTACCAGTCCACCAAAATGAATGCGCGGAGCCCATTCCATTTGAGGATATAACGTCTGGAGTTCTTGCAAGAGATCACTCGTTTCCAGCAGAGCCAGATCGTTGGGGTTCATTTCAGCATCCTGGGCATAAGCACGGGTCATGACCTTTACGTGCCCATAGCTGAAGCGGGCGTTCATTTCAAGGGTATCGCCCATGAAGCCTGTTATGTATGCATGCATCAGTACAGTGAGCATTACACCTATGGCAACCACTATAATGGGCAGGCGGCTGCGGCTTTTGTCGCGGATAAGTCCTTTTATCAGAAATCGTATCATTGTAGTTTACCTCTTAAAGCTTCTGTTGGGTTCATTTTAGCAATTTTTCTGCTGGGCAGATAGCTCACTACCGCGGTGGTAAGAGTAATGATGAAAACAGTGGTAAGCACCAGTCCCACGCTATAAACGGGATAAAGCGTTTGTGCCATGGCCATTCCAAACTGGCTGGAATCAATAGGCATGGTCCAGCCTACTTTAGCCTGCCAGAGTAAAAACGGCATCCCGTAAGCAGCGGCCAGTAGGGCTGCAAGCACAGCATGCATGGACCCCTCTACAGTAAAAAGGGTAACCACTTCTTTACGGGTATAACCCAGGGCTATATAGGTGCCAATTTCCTTTTGCCGGCGAAAAACCGACAACACCTGTGTATCGAAGATGGCCAGCATGGCCAGCAGCAGCAATATGCCATACAAAATGGTCTGGCCGGCTGATTTGGTTTTAATCATTTCGTCCACCTGCCTGGTGAGTTCTGATTTGGTCTTAAGTTCCCAGCCATCAAGGTCTGTTCTTTCGTTGTGGCCTTCATCAAAAGTGAGTATGGTGGCTTCACCCGGCAGCAGCATCATTTCCTGCAGCATGCTTAGAGAAATATATACCTGGTTGGCCTCAGCAGAAGGAACATTGCTGGTAAAAACGTCGTTGATGATAATTTCTGTGGCATCAAAGGTGCCATTGGCATCGCGCCATCTTATCATCACCCTATCGCCGGTATTCAGGCGGGAACTATTGGCCATCATGGCCCCTATAACGGCAGGAATGGTACCCTCAGGATCATTTTTCAACTGACTGGTTGGGATATCCAGCAGCGTTTGCTGTGGTCGTATTCCTTTTATCATGATAGGAAGCATTCTACCCTGCGGGAATATACTTCCCTGAACAATCAGCATGGGTTCTACATCCGTTGTCTGAGCTGATAACTCCGCAGGCACAGGGGCATGACTCTCAGCCAGGGTAAAAGGATCGTATGGATCATACGCTTCATGCCAGTATTGTCCTGCGCCGATTTCATATCGGGTCATATCGTGCTTGGCCTGGTAGTCCCAGCCTTTCATTACGCCATTGAGCCAGATGATTACTACAAAGGAGAATGATAGTACCAACACGTTGAGCCATGTGCGCAGGCCTGCACCTATGAGGTTGCGCCAGGCCAGTTTTATAGCAAGTTTCATGAGGGATATTTTTAGTTGGGTGTAATGATTTGATCTTTGTCAACCTGCCCGTCGAGCAAAAATATCTTGCGATGTAGGTAGTTGATAACCTTTTCGTCGTGTGTGGCAAACAGGAAGGTGGTTTTTAATTCCTTGTTGAGCTTTTCCATGGTTTGCAGGATGTTGTGTGAATTTTTAGCATCCAGGTTCGCAGTAGGTTCATCGGCCAATACCAGTGAAGGACGTTTAACCATAGCCCGTGCAATGGCTACACGCTGACATTCACCTCCCGACAACTGAGGCGGTTTTGACTTCACCTTATCAGTTAGACCTACCCATTCCAGGGCATCCATAACCATTTTCTTACGCTCCGATTCAGTGTATTTAAGCAACAATAAGGGAAACTCCACATTCTCGAACACCGTATGCACCTGCAGCAGGTTGTAACTTTGGAAGATAAACCCCAGGCTGGTTTTGCGCAATTGCGCCGATTCTTTGCTGCTGAGTGTGCCGATGGATTTGCCCAAAACATTGACCTGTCCTTCACTGGGAGCATCCAGGGATCCGATGATGTTGAGCAGGGTGCTTTTTCCTGAGCCACTGGGGCCTATCAAACCGGCAAATTCTCCCTGGCTGATTTGCAGGTCAATGCCCCTGAGGGCTACAAACTCACCTTTCCCCATGGGGAAACGCTTGATGAGATTCTGAATGTGAATGATTTCCATTTGAGTAATTTTAAGTCGCGTTGAATATGAACTTATTAGTTGATTATAATGGTGTTTGCAATACTCCTGTTACTGTATGTTTTTGTTTCTTCTTTCAGTGTGAAGCTCCTTTTTTGCTTCACTTCTGCCTTTCGCTTTTCCAGTATAATAATCTTCAATATTAATGATTATAAACCAGCATTACCTGAAATCCTTTGCCCGAAAATAAAGCTGCTGATTCGGTTTGTTGCGGCAACTGGAAAGTTTCAGGATTCCAGAATGCCATCAGGTAAAACGACAGTCGGTTGAGGTCTTTTCGCCAGTTGATAAAGTTGTAGGTGTTGTGATGGGTCCAGTCGTAATAAACGATCATGTTGATGTTGTCGAACATTCCTACGGGATATGATGCCGAGGCACCCGAAAAATGTATCGGGTCGGCAAAGGCAAATGCTTTCTGATCGGGAGAGAAAAGCAGGTGTTCGCCAAGGATGTTCAGGCCATTGCCGATGCCAAAGGTATAATCGGCACCCACATTAATGATTTCCTGGTGGGTAGCCGGGCCAAAGTCGCGATGTTTCTGTATCCATGCGGCTTCCAGCCAGATGCCTATGCCAATATCCCATTTGCC
>JBEPXC010000078.1:0-14865 GCA_041642035.1 Sphingobacteriia bacterium | reverse complement strand
ATCAACAGACGAAGGGAAGTCTTTTGCCTCACCCCCGGGCAGCCGTGAGGTGGAGAGAATAAAGATGACCACCCTTCGTCGTAAGATCGCAGAGCGTTTGGTGGCGGTGAAAAACGAAACCGCCATGCTAACTACCTTCAATGAGGTTGATATGTCAGCCATCATGAATTTGCGCAACAAGTACAAGAATAAGTTTCTGGAAAAATATGGTATCAAACCGGGCTTTATGTCCTTTTTTGCCAAAGCCGTTACCCTTGGCCTGCTTGACTTCCCACAGGTGAATGGTCAGTTAGAAGATGGATACATAAACATTCCCCAATATGCAGATATCGGCATCGCCGTGAGTACACCCAAAGGACTCATGGTACCCGTCATCCGAGATGCACAAGCCAAAAGTATTTTTGAGCTGGAAGATGCCATTGCCCAACTGGCTAAAAAAGCCCGGGAAAACAAAATCACCATTGATGAACTCACCGGTGGCACCTTTAGTATTACCAACGGTGGGGTCTTTGGTTCCATGCTTTCTACTCCCATCATCAATCCACCACAGAGTGCCATCCTGGGTATGCACAATATTGTAGACCGGCCCGTTGCTGTAGATGGCAAGGTAGAAATACGCCCCATTATGTATGTAGCACTCTCCTACGATCACCGGGTTATAGACGGGAAAGAATCTGTCAGTTTCCTGGTTAAGGTAAAAGAATACCTCGAGAATCCGGTTAGTATGCTTTACCCAGGAAAAGATGCAGCAGAAATACTATTGGGCCTCTGAAAATACCAACCTGATAAACTTAAGAAGGAAATGGCATTAATAAAAAAAGTACGAGGGTTCAGCCCTCAATTTGGGAAAGATTGTTATCTGGCCGAAACAGCCACGGTTATTGGCGATGTAATTATGGGCAACCAGTGCAGTATATGGTTTAATGCAGTAGTGAGAGGAGATGTTCATTCCATCAGAATAGGTAATAAGGTGAATATTCAGGATGGGGCCGTCATTCACTGCACCTTTGAAACAGCTCCTACCACTATTGGCAATAATGTTTCCATTGCGCATAATGCCATTGTGCATGGATGTGCTATTGAAGACAATGTACTTGTGGGAATGGGTGCTATTATAATGGATAACGCCCGTGTGGGTAGCAACTCCGTTATTGCGGCCGGATCTGTGGTGCTTGAAAATACAGTTATAGAACCTGGTAGTGTTTATGGGGGAGTACCTGCCCGTAAGATTAAAAGCAACAACCAGGAGCTTACGAGCCATCTGCTCGACAGGATTTCCAACAACTACATCAAATACGCTTCGTGGTATACAGAAACAGAGGAGTAATGCCAAAGGTGCTAATCTTTTAAGCCCGACGCTGGAAGCTGGAAGTCGAAGCAGAGCATAGATTTCGAAAGCAAAGCTCTTCGCAGCCCAGATCAAAAGACTTTCTATCCCCGGTAAAATCGGGTCAGGGCCATGCTGTAATTTGTTCAGGATGGAAGCCTCTGGAATAAAAGCACCTGTGCAACAAGCTGGTAGAATGCTATTCTCCACGGGGCTGTGCGGGGCTGCGTGGAGAGACTGAAAAGCATTTATCAGAAAGAAAAGGGCAAAAAAAAACCGTCTCAAAATTGCTTTTGAGACGGCCATTATTTTTACTGTTGATTAGATGCCTATTTTGGCTTTTACCAATTCCATGATGTTATCACCAGCTTCAGAATAAAGCACTACACCAGTGCTGGTATCAAAGATATAGGTATAACCATTTTCTTTGGCTACATCATTTATGGCCTGCCTGGCCTGATCAATGATGGGTTTAAGTAATTGGTTTTCCTTGTCCATGATGTCTTGCTGGGCTGATTCCTGAAATTGCTGAATCCTTTCCTGCAGGCTAACAAGTTCTTGTTCCCTGGTCTGACGAATCAGTTGGCTTAATGATTCCTGGTTCTCTAGAAAATCCTGGTATTTGGTTTGAAATTCGCCTTGCAAAGCGGTGAAAGTAGATTCCAAATCCTTGGCATACTGTTCAAGTTCCAGCTGAGCAGCTTCACGACCGGGCATTTGACCAAGAAGTTGATTGGTGTCAATATGGCCCAGTTTGGCCTGAGAGAATACATTGGCATTTATCCCCAACAGGAGTACCATTAATAAAGAAATACGAAAGAGATTTTTCATTTTTAACGTTTTTGAGTTTTAAGTATTAATTCAATCTTTAGCTGAAGTGCTTCAGTAGCTTTCTTTGATTTGATTATTCAAGAACCATGCCTGATTTTTGGAGCGCAAATATAAAAATTATATGTGAATAACAAACCAATTTAACAGCATTTATAAGCAAGCCGTTGAAAATGAGAAAATAAGGGCATGGGTATATGTAGATGCCCTTATTTTCTGATCATATCCTATTTAATAGTTTTTTTCCGGATACAATTCATCCCACCACTGCGGCTGGTCCTTGAGATATTTATCCCACCAGGCCATAATGGTATTGTGCCACTTGATGCGTTTGCCATAGGTGATGATGTGATGATCTTCACCCTTTACCATGACCAGTTCTACCGGTCGGTCCAGTATTTTTAAAGCGGTATACAACTGAATACTTTCTCCCGGAGGCACATTGGTGTCGCTATCTCCGGTGAGCAACAACAAGGGAGTGTTTATTTTGTCGGCATGAAACAATGGACTCTGGTTTATATACATGTCTTTGCTGTTCCAGGGGAAACTTCCTGCCGAAGCTTCGGCACTGTAGGAATAGCCCCAGTAGCCTTCTCCCCAGTAACTCGCAATGGAGCTTATGCCTGCATGTGAAATGGCTGTAGTAAACATATCGGTGCGGGTCATCAACAGCATGGTCATAAAGCCGCCATAGGAAGCCCCTGCGCAGCCAACTTTCGAGGCATCGGCAAAAGGATGTGCCTGGAAGAAAGCCTTTGTTCCTTCAATAATTTCATCGGCCACTGTAATACCCCAGTTGTTTACATGGGCTGCCGAAAACTCCTGCCCAAACCCTGTTGCACCGCTGGGCTGCAGCACATATACCAGGTATCCGCTTCCTGCCCATAGGTTAAAAGGATATCTACCAGCAAAAGTTCTTCCCACCGGGGTTGTACCCCCATAGTAATAAACGATAACGGGATATTTTACCTCAGAATCAAAACCGGGAGGATAATAAACCCTGCCTGTGATCTCTACTCCGGTGCTGGCCGTGAAATCCCAATCCTTTACCTCCCCCAGCTCTACATGCTGATAGATTTTTTTTTCAACATCATCAAGCAAGGTCTGCTTCATGTTTTTTAGGTTGAGCGAATAAAACCGGGGGTAGTTATTGGTTTGCGATGCTTTAAAAACAGCCAAAGGTGCATTTTGTGCAAAATCCAGAGCAGATACATAGTCGAAGCTCAGTTCGAGCAGGCTCATTTTTTCTTTTTTTGTATCGTAGCGGTATATCCGCTTGTAATCCTCATCGGTGGTAACCAGGTAAATGTTGTTATCGGCCTTGTTCCAGTATGCTGAACCTACAGAAGGATCGAAATATTTGGTGAAGGCATTGACTGATTTTTCACCCAGGTTATAAATGTAAGCCTGTGTGTCGTAATTGTTGGGGATTGTTCCCTGAGGCACATTCTCTCCTGCTCCATCAAAAGCCGATGGGCCTGCCGTTGCGAGCAATTGGTTACCATCGGGCGAAAAGCTTATGCTTGCCGACCTCGCTTCGTTCATCCATAAAGTATCCAGTTGCAATGTCTCCAGTCTGAGGCGAAAAACATTTTGGCGCGAAAAGCTGGGCGAAGTATAGTCGGGGAAGTTCTGGGCAAAGATGATATACTGGCTGTCAGGACTAATATCGTGCAGAGAGGTGCTAAGGTTGCCATAGGTGAGACGGGTGTGCAAATCGGTGCTTATGTCGAAGCGGTAGAGGAAACTTCTGTTTCTGAAATGTGACTGTCGGTCTTGCATACCCAGAATTTGACGCATGTCATCATCGGTTCCTGAACCTTCTTCACGAATAGAATAGATGATATATTGCTCGTTTGGGGCCCATTTGTAGGATGCAAAATTCTCCAGGTCTTCAAAGAGAACATTGAGTTGTCCGTTTTCAATGTCCTGACTGTATAGGGTCGTTTTTTTATTGTTGGTATGGACGTAAGAAATTTTATTGCTGTTGGGTAGCCATTGCATCTGCGATACCTCCGTATGGCGGAAACTCTGCACCAGTTGGTTGTCGGCTGTTCTCCTAAGCTCCGTCCACGACTCTGATTTATCGGAGGGAGGAAGAGCACGTCGGTAGGTAATGGTATAAAAACTTCCGTCGGCCGATAAATTCACGGAAGTAGCTTTTAATCCGTCCATTACATGGTGGATGTTCTTCCTGTTTAGGGGAGAGAGCGAGATATTCAGATCAGTTAAAGAAAAGGGTTCTTTGATTTCCAGATTAGCCACTACTTTCCATTGGGGTGATGTATTGGCGGGCTTAATGGTTTTAATAATCAGCAGGTGCTTTCCTCTTTCCAGTTTAAGGTCTTTGCTCACCTTTCCTATGGTATTTTCTTCCTCTTCAGTGGATTTTTTCGTTCCAATTTCATGTCCATCAAACCATGCCTTTATCAGGTAGGGGCTTTTAAGTTCCAATGAGATCTCTACAAATCTGTCGGCCCAGATATACGTGGCAAGATAAGTTACCTGAGGGTTTTGGCTAAGGGTGTCATGATCAATGATGATAAACCCATTGGAATCGCTAACAACAGGGGTCCAGGTTAATTCCTGTTCTGCCACAACAGTTAGGGTTTTGCCTTCCTCCGGAAAATGATCTTTTAAATTTACCCGATCAAATTCAAGCAGTTTGGTGGCATCAAATACTTTGCCCGCTGTGTTTTCAACTTGGTGGAAAACAGGCATGGGTACCTGATGAGCCGGGGTTGTCATCCATTGCGAAACAACCAGTTTGTCGTTTGCATGTATACTTGCGGCCAAAAGCAGCATAACAAGAAATAGAAGATTTTTTTTCATGGGTGATTAAGGATTTTATGTTTTCGGGCGTAAATATATATTTTCCCTGGCAGACTATCTGCTTTTTTTTTCAAAAGTAGAAAAAAACAGGAATGCCATGAAAATGCACCTGGTATTATTTCGATGATTAAGATGTGAAGGAATTGGCTTTAAATCCCCTTTGAATCAACCTGCCATTAGGAAATAATTACTAAATTTGCCCCATGTTTTAACTGCTTATTTATCAAGATATAAATAAAAAAAATTCTTAAACATTTATGGAAAGAGATCACAAGATTTTTAACCTGATCGAACAGGAGAAACAACGTCAGTTGCATGGTGTTGAGCTGATTGCCTCAGAAAACTTCGTTAGCGAGCAGGTTATGGAAGCTATGGGTAGTGTGCTAACCAATAAGTATGCTGAAGGCTATCCCGGAAAAAGATATTATGGCGGCTGCCAGATTGTTGACCAAACCGAGCAGCTTGCTATAGACCGTGCTAAAGAGCTTTTTGGAGCAGAATGGGCTAATGTGCAACCCCATAGTGGAGCCCAGGCTAACGCGGCAGTTTTCCTTGCCTGCCTCAAGGCCGGTGATACTTTTATGGGGCTTGACCTTAGCCATGGAGGACACCTCTCCCATGGAGCCCCCGTTAACCTCTCAGGCATCCTTTATCGTCCGGTAGCTTATAAGGTGAAAGAAGACGATGGCCAGATCGATTACGAGCAAATGGAACAAATGGCTATGGCTGAAAAGCCCAAACTTATTGTTGCAGGTGCATCTGCCTATCCCCGCGACTGGGATTATGCCCGTATACGTAGCATTGCCGATAAGGTTGGAGCCATTCTTATGGCCGATATTGCACATCCCGCCGGGTTGATTGCCGCCAAATTGCTCAATGATCCTCTTCCGCATTGTCATATCATTACCACCACCACTCATAAAACCCTGCGTGGACCACGCGGCGGGCTTATTTTAATCGGGAAAGATTTTGAAAATCCATGGGGCTTAAAAACACCCAAAGGAGAAGTGAAGATGATGTCACAATTGCTTGATTCAGCCGTTTTCCCCGGAACCCAGGGAGGACCCCTTGAACATGTCATTGCTGCCAAGGCCGTTGCCTTTGGCGAAGCGCTGAGCCCTTCCTTTAAAGAATATGGTATTCAGGTGATGAAAAATGCTCAGGCCATGGCTAAGGCCTTTATCAGCAAAGGCTACCATGTAACTTCCTTCGGCACCGACAATCATTTAATGCTCATTGATTTACGTTCTAAATTCCCCGATATAACCGGTAAGAAAGCCGAGAATACCCTGGTATTGGCCGACATTACCATCAATAAAAATATGGTTCCCTTTGATAGTCGTTCGCCTTTCCAGACATCGGGAATTCGTGTTGGTACCCCGGCAGTTACTACCCGTGGGCTGAAAGAGAATCATGTAATTCAAATCGTTGATTTTATTGATCAGGTCCTGAGCAATATCGACAGCGAAGAGGTGGTTGCAAAAACCAGAAAAGAGGTTAACCAACTCATGGGGCAATTCCCCTTATTTGGCTGGTGAAATCTTTTGAACACTTAAAAATCATTAAAAAAGGGTTTCGCGGGTTGCGAAACCCTTTTTTGCGTAAATAAAAAGCGCTTAAGGCTTGTATATGTGCAAAATAATAGGCACTTTTATACCATAACCCATTAGTCTGTATTGTTATGAAGACCCTGTATCTTGTGCGCCATGGAAAATCATCATGGGAAAATTATTCCCACCAGGATTATGAACGTCCACTGATTGATAAAGGTATTGCCAGAACCCGCAAAATCGGCAACTTTCTGCTGGAAAGAAAAGTACAGCCCGAGCTTATCATTTCCAGTCATGCCGTAAGGGCCTTTGATACTGCCAAATTACTGGCAGAAAAATTGAAATATCCCATAGAAAGAATCCGCGTAGATCAAAATCTTTATTTCCTGGGCCAGCAAGCTATGGAAGACATCATCCATAGCCTGGACAACACGCTGGAAAGCGTGATGCTGGTGGGTCATAATCCCGATATGACCAATTTTGTAAATGTTTTTCTTTCCGAAAAAATCGATTACCTGCCTACCACAGGAGTGGTTTGTGTGAGCTTTAAAACCAACAAATGGGAAAATGTTTTCCTGGTCGAGCGCGAAATCCCTTTTACCATTACCCCCAAGGTGCTATAGGCCATTTTGCCGGGCCATCTGATTAACCGAAAATCTTTTGTATGACCCTGTAAAATTAACATGAACTTAACATGGCGCGAATGCTTATTTCGCAATATTGCATCAGAATTCCTGATCATTTTAATGCCCAACGACAAACAACTTCCCCATGAAGACCCCCCCATTGATTAACCGAGAAATTAGTTGGCTGTCCTTTAACGAAAGGGTATTGCAGGAAGCCGCCGATAGTAATGTTCCGCTTGTGGAAAGAATACGGTTCCTGGGTATTTTTTCCAATAATCTGGATGAGTTTTTCAGGGTAAGGGTTGCCACCTGGCGCCGTCTGATAGATATTCCCGGTACCGATAATTTGCTCCGGGAGTCTCCCGAGAAAATCCTCAACAAGATAAATAAAATAGATTATGAACACCAGCAGAGGTTTCTTGCCATATACAAACAGTTGCTTGTGGAGTTGGAGAAGGAAAATATCTTCATCATCAATGAGAACCAGCTTACCGATGATCAGGGGAGTTATGTGAGGCAATATTTTCGTGATGTTGTGCGGCCCAACTTGTTTCCCATTATGATGAAGAACCTTAAAAAGACCACTTCGCTGCGCGACAAGTCAATATACCTGGCCGTTCAGTTAAGAAGAAAAGATAAAAGCATAAAAGATAATCATGCCCTTATAAAGGTGCCAACCTCCATAGTCCCTCGTTTTCTGATCCTTCCCAAAAAGGAAGACAAGAACTATATCATTGTGCTCGATGATGTTATTCGCTACAACCTGGGCGATATTTTTTCTATTTTTGATTATGATGAATTTAGTGCCTGGACCATTAAGATTACCCGTGATGCTGAAATGGAAATAGACAACGATGTATCAAAGAGTCTGATGGAACGCATGAGTGAGAGCCTAAAACAAAGAAAGAAGGGTAGACCAATCCGCTTTGTCTTCGATGGCGAACTACCGCAAAATATACAAACCATGATCATGGACAGACTCAAGATATCGGGCAGGGATAACGTAATGAAAGGTGGTAGGTATCATAACTTTAAGGACTATATGAAGTTTCCTAATGTGGGTGGGCTGCATCTTGAATATCAACCTGCTCCACCCTTGCCCCATAAGGATCTTTCAGGGAGCAAAAGTATCCTGGCTGCCATACGAGAAAAAGATATTATGCTTCATTTCCCTTACCAGAGTTTTCAATACATCATTGATCTGCTTAGAGAGGCGTCCATAGATCCAAAAGTTACGGCTATAAAAATGACCCTATACCGGGTTGCCAAAGATTCGAAGGTGGTCAATGCGTTGGTCAATGCAGCCAGAAACGGAAAAGATGTTGCTGTATATCTTGAACTGCAGGCAAGGTTTGATGAACAGGCCAATATATATTGGTCGGAGAAGCTCCAGGAAGAAGGTGTTGAGGTTATCCATGGCACGGCAGGGCTTAAAGTACATTCAAAACTCATACTCATAGAGCGCAAGGAGGAAAACAAAAAGGTATTATATGCCAATATTGGTACCGGTAACTTTAATGAAACAACCAGCCGTATTTATGTGGATACCAGCTTGCTTACCTGTAATCCTCTGATTGCAGCAGAAGTAAGCCAGGTATTCAATTTATTCCAGAAATCCTATCTTAGTCCCATTTCCTTCAAATACCTTGTGGTGTCACCCTTCAGGACACGATCATTTATTACACAGATGATCAATAAAGAAATGGTGAATGCCAAGGCCGGTAAAAAAGCAGAGGTGTTTCTGAAATTAAACTCACTGGTAGATGAGGTGCTGGTAAACAAGATGTATTCGGCCTCAAAATGTGGCGTTAAATTCCGGCTCATCGTCAGAGGGATATGTGTATTGGTGCCCGGCATTAAGAATATCAGTGAAAATATTGAGGTGGTGAGCATTGTAGACCGGTATCTTGAGCATTCAAGAATATTTGTTTTTTATAACGACGGCAATCCACGATATTATATCTCTTCTGCCGATTTTATGGCCCGAAACCTTGATCATCGTATTGAAGTAGGAGTGCCTATTCTGGATGAACGATTGAAAACCGAAATGCAAACGATTCTTGAAATCCAGTGGAGAGATAACCTTAAGGCCCGCTACCTGGGCAAGGATAACCTTAATACATATCGTAAAGCCGCTCCAGGTGAACCCCCTTTGCGTTCTCAAATTGAAATCTACGAATATTTTAAATCTAAATTTTATCATCCAACCTGATGTAAAATATGCTCTTAGGTGCTATTGATATAGGTTCGAATGCTGTGAGGTTGTTTTTTTCCAATGTGTTTGAGCAGGATAGTCAGATCATTGTGGAGAAGGCATCGCTGATGAGAATTCCCATACGGCTGGGTGAAGATGTCTTTGTGCATCATGCCGTTTCAGAGATTAAAATCCAAAAACTCATTAAAACCATGAAAGCTTTTCGTCTGCTGATAGAGGTAAATGAGCCTATGGCTTATCGCGCCTGTGCCACTTCGGCCCTGCGGGAGGCAGATAATAAAAAGGAGGTTATACGAAGAGTTTTTAAGGAGTCGGGCATCAATATAAACATCATTAATGGACTGGAAGAAGCGCAGATACTCAGTGCCGTGCAGAACCTTGAAATGACCAAAAAATATGAATATTCTCTTTTTATCGATGTGGGTGGGGGGAGCACCGATATATCCATCATGTCCAAAAAGGGTTTGATTGCTTCCTCCTCTTTTAAACTGGGAACGGTAAGGATGCTAAACGGGAAAGAAAAAAAAAGTGAATGGAGTAAAATGAGCCAATGGCTTATGCAGTATAAACCCTTGTTCCCTGTTATGCTTTCGGTGGGTGCGGGAGGAAACATCAATAAGATTGCCAAGATGTATGGCCGTGTTCGCGAAAAAACTCTTCCCTTTACCAATCTTGAATATGCATTGAATCATTTGCAGCAATTCACCCTTAAACAGCGCATGGATGTTATGGGGCTTAGGCCAGACCGGGCCGATGTAATTATACCTGCGGGGCAAATCTTTCACTATATCATGAAAACTACCCGGGCCACCACACTCCTGGTTCCCAAAATAGGCCTCAGCGATGGTATCGTAAGCGTTTTGTATGCAGAATTAAAAAAAACCAAAAAAATCTGATACAGCTGAGCATTCTGCCTGTTTTGCTTTCAATAAATCGCCTATATATCCGTATATTTGTCTTGAAATGCTTGTGTATAATGGTAAGGTTTTTGATCTTTACTATTCTCTTATATCAGGCATTCTATGAATCTAATCCTTGTTAATTGTAAAGGCCGTGTCAGAAACTAAAAACCCCCAGTTTACCAGTGATGAGCTTGAACAGGAAAAAAGAGACATTTTAAAGCGCTATCGCAGCTTGCTCTCTGTTTGTCGCCCGGGCACCACCCTGGAGGAGCGTAAACAAATTAAGAAAGCTTTTGGCTTTGCCCTTCAGGCCCATAAAGAACACCGCCGCAAAAGTGGAGAACCCTATATTTATCATCCTATTGCCGTTGCTCAAATTGCTGTTGAAGAAATCGGATTAGGCACCACCAGTGTGATTTGTTCGCTCTTGCACGATGTGGTAGAGGATACCGATTTTACCATCGCCGATATAACTTCTTATTTTGGAGAAGAGGTAGCCCGCATCATTGATGGATTGACCAAAATATCAGACATCTTTGAGCAAACAGATTCTCTGCAGGCAGAGAATTTCCGCAAAATGCTCCTCACCTTGTCTGATGATGTGCGTGTAATCCTTATTAAACTGGCCGACCGTTTGCATAACATGCGCACTCTTGATGCATTACCCCCTCGTAAGCAATTAAAGATTGCCAATGAAACCCTTTACCTGTTCGCTCCCCTGGCTCACCGATTCGGTTTTCATGCCATTAAAAGTGAACTGGAAGACCTTGCTCTGAAGTATACCGATCCCGAAATATACAGCTCAATCTCGCGCAAAATTGTTGAATCGGAAGAAGAGCGCAATCTTTTTATTGAGAAATTCACCCAGCCCATACGCAAGTCTCTTGAAGAGCAAGAGATGAATTTTAAAATAGTCGGAAGAACCAAATCCATCAGCTCTATTTGGGGTAAGATGGCCAAGCAGGAAGTGCCTTTTGAAGAGGTATATGATGTTTTTGCCATCCGGGTTATTATCGATACGCCCCAAGACCGGGAAAAAGCAGATTCCTGGAGAGTCTATTCTATCGTAACCGATACTTACCGGCCCAACCCCGATAGGCTGCGCGACTGGATATCCACACCTAAGGCCAATGGATATGAATCGCTCCATACCACTGTTATGAGTAAGCAGGGTAAGTGGGTTGAAGTACAGATACGTACCAAACGAATGGACGACGTGGCCGAAAAAGGATATGCTGCCCATTGGAAATACAAAGAATCCAAGGTGAATGAGAGTGGCCTTGATAAATGGCTCAACCGCATCAGGGAAATACTCAAAACATCAGAAAAAGATGCCCTTGACTTTATCGACGACTTTAAGCTGAACCTGTTTTCTGATGAGATTTTTGTCTTTACCCCCAAAGGAGAATTGCGAACATTGCCCGTAGGTTCCACTGCACTCGACTTCGCCTTCAGTATACATACCAAAGTGGGCGAACAATGCCTGGGCGCAAAACTCAATCATAAACTGGTGCCATTAAGCCATCCTCTGAAAAGTGGTGACCAGATTGAGATCATCACCTCCATTAAGCAGAAACCTAAACCCGATTGGCTTAACTATGTAACCACTGCCAGGGCAAAAGGTAAAATAAAAGCCGCCCTTAAAGAAGAAAGAAAGAAAGTTGCTGAAGACGGGAAAGAAAAACTCGAACGAAAACTTAAGCAACTTAAGATTGACAACAACCAGGAAAATATCCAGAAACTGGTGAACTATTTTAAGCTCCAGGCTCCATTAGATTTGTACTATGAATTTGCCATTGATAAGCTCGACATCAAAGATCTTAAGGCTTATTTGTCAGAACAGGAGAAAGGGGGCATTCTAAGTTATCTGCGTAATCCCTTCTCCAAAGCCCGGGCGGCAAATCTTGAGAAAGAACAGATAGACCCCATACGGCAAAAACTTAAGGAAAAACCCGACACCCTGCTTATTGGGGATAGTATGGAGGCCCTGGATTACACGCTCTCCCCATGCTGCAATCCTATACCCGGCGATGATGTTTTCGGGTTTGTTACCATCAATGAAGGCATCAAGATTCATAGAAACAACTGCCCCAATGCCATGCAGCTGATGTCGAAATTTGCCTATCGTATCGTGAAGGCAAAATGGTATACCGGTAAGTCGATCGCTTTCCTTAGCGGCATCAAAATACGAGGCATTGATGATATGGGTATTTTAAATAACATTACCAGTATGATTTCCAGTGAATACAACCTCAATATCCGTTCTATCAATATCGACAGCAATGCCGGTACCTTCGAAGGGACTGTTATGCTTTATGTAAATGATACCCAACACCTGAACAATCTCATCAAAAAAATCAAGAAAATTCAGGGTGTAAAACAGGTTTTCAGAATCGGAAAGTAATAGGATCTTTGTCCCTCTGGTAGATTTATACGTGTCTTTATCCCTTTTTAAAGCTTTTGTTTAATGTGCTGACAAACAGTTATGTGTTTTATTTATTTATAATCATTATAAATAAAGAAAAGTTTTATAACTTTACGCTGTTGTTCGTAATCTTTTTTCATAAGCCACCTTTTTTAAATAGGAAGAATAATTGTCAAAACACAAAGATTTTTTGTTGACATCTTTCTGATGCCGATAAACCCCTTGAACAAATATGAAAGACCCAAAACAGAATCAGGAAATTTTTGAAACAGTAAAGAACATTTTTTCAGTATACCTCGAAAACCATAAGCACAGAAAAACCCCCGAGCGATATACCATTCTTCGTGAGATTTACCTTACAGAAGGTCATTTTGATGTAGAATCGCTGTACATCAAAATGAAGAATAACAAATACCGCGTGAGCCGTGCCACCCTTTATAACACCATCGAACTGCTGCTGCACTGTAACCTGGTTATCAAACATCAGTTTGGAAAAAATGTAGCTCAATACGAAAAATCCTATAAGTATAAGCAGCATGATCACCTGGTATGTAACCATTGTGGCAAGGTACAGGAATTTTGTGATCCCCGTCTGCAGGAAATACAAACTTCCATTTCTACACTCATGGGATTTACCATCACCAGTAGATCATTAGCCTTTTACGGACTATGCAGCCAATGCGAAACTGAACAAAAGGAATAATGCTTTCTCAAGGTTTTTCTTACAGGATTATTAGTCTCATTTGGAAAAAAAAACTACTTTTGACACAAAGATTGAAGCCGGCTTTCTCGGCTTTTTTTATGTTTATTTCCCTTATAATTATTGATTGATGAACACGATGAAACGTAAAGTTGATGTGCTTCTGGGCCTGCAATGGGGCGATGAAGGAAAAGGTAAAATTGTGGATTTTCTTACCCCTGCCTATGATATGGTGAGCCGTTTCCAGGGTGGGCCCAACGCCGGGCATACCCTTGAATTTGAAAATAGAAAATATGTCTTGCATACCATACCATCGGGTATTTTTCATGAAAAAACCATCAATCTAATCGGTAATGGAGTAGTCATTGATCCCTGTATTTTCAGAAAAGAAATTGAATCAACAGGCATACCTTTTGCTGATATTCAGCAACGTCTATTGATTTCTCAAAAGGCCCATCTTATTCTTCCCTCTCACAAACTTCTCGATGCTGCTCTAGAATATTCAAAGGGAAATGAAAAAATTGGCAGCACCCTAAAAGGCATAGGACCGGCCTATACCGATAAAATTGCACGCACAGGTTTGCGTATTGGCAATATTATGCAGTCAGATTTTATGGATAAGTACCGCACCACCCGAGATAACCATATTAAAATGGCTGTTGCCCTGGGTTTTGATGTTGCAGACTTTAACCCCGATGGAATGGCCTTTGACCAATACGAGAGCCTTTGGTTTGAAGGTATCGAGGTCATCAAACAACTTAAGCTGGTGGCTTCTGAAGTTTTTATTAATAAAGCACTGGACAAAAGAACAGCCATTCTCGCTGAAGGCGCGCAAGGCACCCTGCTGGATGTTGATTTCGGGTCGTATCCATTTGTCACCTCCTCCAATACCGTAGCGGCAGGAGCGTCTACCGGCCTGGGTATTGCACCTTCGGCTATAGGCGAAGTGTTTGGTATCTTTAAGGCCTATTGTACCCGGGTGGGCAGTGGTCCTTTTCCCACAGAACTCTTCAACCAGGATGGCGAATCCATGCGCAGGGAAGGAAATGAGTTTGGCGCAACCACAGGAAGACCTCGTCGTTGCGGATGGCTTGATTTGCCCGCACTTAAATACGCCGTAATGCTCAACGGTGTTACCAGGCTGATCATGACTAAAGCCGATGTATTAAGCATATTCGACAAAATTAAAGTTTGTATTGCTTACCAGCATAAAGGAGAACAGATCGATTATATGCCCTTTGATTACCTGGCCGAAAATTATGAGCCGGTATATCAGACCATGAAAGGATGGAAAGTTGATCTGAAAACTTCCCAAACTTTTGATACCCTGCCTGATGAATTGAAAGCGTTTGTCCATTTTGTAGAAAAATACGTTGATGTGCCCGTTCATATTGTTTCTACCGGCCCCGACAGAGCGCATACCATCGTAAGGTAATCTTAAGGATTTAAGTTTTTTTGAG
>JBEPXC010000077.1:0-15076 GCA_041642035.1 Sphingobacteriia bacterium | reverse complement strand
TGAAAATTTGCACCGGGAACGCTCAGGAAGGGGTCTTCAGAGCCCAGGTTTTCTGTATAGCCAGCAAACAGCCCCCATTGCAGAACTTTATGGTTAGAATGAATATCTGTCCAGGCAGAAAGGGTCTTCAGGTTGGCATAGTCGTAGTCGCTGTTCCAGAAAGCAAGGCTTAGAGCATCTTCGGGGGTGCCTTTTGCACCATATCCCCCAATCATAACGTAGTTACTCAGATTTTCGCCATACATAGTTTCAAGCTTCACCGTAACGGGCCGGGTTGTAATTTTGGTAAAAGCCTGTAAATTATAACTTCCTACAGTTTTTTGGGTGGCAATATTACCGTTGGTAACATCGCGGGGCGATAAGAATTTATAGCCTCCTGTCATTCCCAGCAAAAAATTATCAGGGTTGAATCGGAGTTGTAGCTGAGAGTCGGGCAATCCCGAATTGCGTTGCTGATCTCTTGGCCCTGCACTGTTGTGGTATCCATGCATCAGGAATGAAACAGAAGCAGAGAAATGATGTGTAATATCCTGACTCAACCGTATTTGTGCAGCCCTGTTTAGGGGGTGAAAAGGGACCGCTGCGGCAAACGATACGGTAGATGGAAAGCAGTCCAGCACAAAGGTAGGATGAAATGTATGACCCATTAACAATGCTGTGCGCTCCCATTTTAACTGAATATATGCATGCCTGAGCCTGAACAACCTCACATAGTCCTGGGCCGTGGCAAAAAAGTCGCCTTCCAACTTAGCAAAAGTTTTAGCTCCAAAAGCATCCGGGCCCGTAATATTGAAACCAATTCTGGATTGCAGAGAAAGCATGTTCAGCTTGCTTCTTTTATTGATATCATTACCATTGTCATCAAAAACCGGTTTTTTAGGAAAAAGGTAAAGGGCCCCATCGCGGGTATCCACAGAGCGATAGGTGTCATAAAGTATTTCATAGCTCACATATCCGTATGGCTTGAAAGTAAATGGGCTTTCCTGGGCCTTTGCCGAAAGAATAAAAGAACCTAAAAGAATCAACGCTATTATTATTTTTTTAAGGCGCGTAATGTTGTACATAATAGTAGAATTTCTGTTTGGTGTAAAATTATAATTATTAACTATCAATTCAATAATATTTTAAAATATGTTCATTTTCAAACTGCACATTATTTCTTGCTAAATCGGAAGAAACTAATGTATTGCCTGAGGTTTTCGGCCTGCGATGAAAGTTCTTCTGAACTGGAAGCCATATTTTCTGAAGAAGCAGCATTTTGCTGGGTGACATTGTTGAGCTGCTGGATGGCGGCATTAATCTGGTCCGCACCGGCATTTTGCTCCAGGGAATAGGCTGTAATTTCCTGCACCAGGCTTTTGGTTTTTTCCATCAGGGGTACTACTTCAGAGAGCTCCGTGCGGGCGCTTTGCGAAATGCTCATGCCTGAAGCACTAAGCTTTTCGATTTCATCGGCGGCTTTCTGGCTTTTCTCTGCCAGCTTACGTACTTCGGCCGCTACAACGGCAAATCCCTTGCCATGCTCCCCTGCCCTGGCAGCTTCCACAGCAGCATTAAGGGCAAGAATATTGGTTTGAGAGGCTATTTCGCTGATAATGCTGATTTTGTCCGATATTTCTCGCATCAGCTCAACAGCTTCCAGCGAAGTCTGAGCACTTTGTTGTATTTTTACGGATGTTTCGCCGGTAATTTTTTCTGTTTGCTTTGAGTTATCTGAGTTTTGCTGAATATTGCTTACCATCTCTTCCATACTCGACGAAACTTCTTCTACAGAGGATGCCTGTTCGCTGGCTCCCTGCGCCATTAGCTGACTCTCACTGCTGATGAGTTGACTGCCCGAGGCAATTTCATCCGAACTACTCATTACTCCCGTAATAATTTCTCTCAGTTTGTCAACCATGGTTTTAATAGCCTGTGCCAGTTGACCGATTTCATCTTTTTGATCGATATCAATATGAGCATCCAGATTACCCCTGGCCACTTCAGCGGTAAAAGCAACCCCCTTATTCAACAAACTGGTCATGCTCCGGGTTATAAATACGGCCAGCATAATAGCAAGAATAATGGCCACAATGACCATCAATACGACCATAACATAAGAGCGGTTGATAACCGAAACCGTTTCTTCTCCTATTTGAGTCGTTACGGCCATACTTTCTTCTGCAACCACAAAAAAGTTTTCCAGCAATGCATTGGAAGAGGTACGCCTGAGGGCTCCTAATTCTACTACCCTTGTCTGAAGACGCTCATTATCCAACAGTAAATCTGAAATCAATCTGAGTTCAGTGGCAAGATTGCCGGCATCGGCCTGCCCAAAGGTATTGCTCCATCTGGCATAGAAAGCAGAGGCATCACCCAGCAAGGCAGCTTTGTTTTGTAAGGAAGACTCATAATATAAGCCATAAGTCAGGGGCAATCCGGCCAAAAATTCCTGCATTTGATCGCGCGTCAGAACATCTGTTCTGCCTGCTGTAACAGGTATGCTTGCCATGAGTTTTTTGATTTTACTGTCGTTGGCAAGGATTTGATTGTTGTTTACCACCGTTTCATCAAAATAGCCTTCATATTCATTCAGGGCAGCCTCTGTTTCATTTACTACGGTGAGGAAAGGATCAAACTCAGGATACCTGTTGGTAAGCCTGCGGGCAGTTTCCAGGTTGCTTCTTAGTTCGTTAAGGTATTTTTGTCCTTCTAATCTGAAATTTTCGCCCACCGTATACCGATAGCCACGCTGAGCATACATGGCTCTTTGTGCCGAGGTGGCAATATCGTTTGAAATGTTCGACAGCGGCAGGTATTGTTGTGTTACTTCCCGGGTTTGATGCTGTACCTTGTAAAAATTAAGTATACCCGTCAAACCCAGCAGCAAGGTTAAAAGAATAACCAAACCAAAGGAGGCTGTAAGTTTTTTGCCAATTGATAAATCTTTCCAGTTCATAGTATTCAATGTTAAATTTTAATATATATTGCTTTTTGTTTTATCAGAAAATAATTTGTTTAAGTAATTGGTCTGATGGAACTTGCATGGAGTAGCATTTTCATTTCCTTTTGAGCGCTTAGTGCTCATGCAAGTTTCATTTCAAAAACACAATTCCAGATTCCATCTCTCAGCTTCCAGCTACTACCTTTCAGCTTCCTACACAGCTTCCAGCCTCTAAACTTCGGGCTTCCAGCTTCCAGCGCAAGGTATTTTAAACGTTTGCTAAAGTATTTAGATTTAATTTAAATTTGTTTAGTAGTCTTACTCTATTTATTTCCGTGCTACACGTAATTTCAGCCGGTAGAATTAACCGTTTACGGAGAAAAAAACAAAAAAAGCCCAAAATTCCGGGCTTTTTTGTTTTTTTCGTTTTAATAACATGGGTAGCAATGATCATAAAGATCTAAAAAAGATCTGCGACCATCTGCGTATTCATCTGGTCATCAGCGTTCATAAAAGCGTGCAATCCCTTGCAACTTTTCGTTTCGACTTGCAACTTTTTCGATTGGCGGTTGGTAGGTTGACGTTGGCGTTAGACGATAATCCAACAATTCACTTTTCTTTCACTTTCGTCTTCAACAGCAGTGTTTCACTTAACTTAACATGCTTTTCGATGGTAGGTCTCCATTGTGCCTGATTAGACATGGTATCGCAAATTTTTTCATGAAAATAAACCTGATACCAGGTTTTCTTATCAAACTTGTCTATAGCCTTAAAAACCTTTTCCGAATGGATCATTAACTTCAGAATGAACTCCTCATTAGGTTCTCTGTGATTGTTTAAACCCTAACTGTTTTATAAGGTGTGCTGTATGCTGCAAATTATTCATTCTCAGAATTTAAAATCTAATTCAATCTTAGCGTGGAATTCTGCAAAATAATTATTCCCAAAATGAAGATTAACCGGCATTATATTAATTGCAGTTCTTTTATTAGGAGAATTAATCCTAAATCCTCCTCCCAAATACCCACCGACATGAAAATCGCTGACGTATTCAGAAGTTGGTGGTTCTGTATATCCATCCGGGTCGCCTCCAGTACCTTTCAATCCTCTCGTATTATTTACTAAACCGCCACAACCAAGAACTAATGAAAACGATTTTATCTTTATCAGGTCATAATAAATATTTGTCTCAATGTTTATTGAGTTAAAATATTGGTCTCGTGCATCCAAGATAAATTTTGAACTATAATGTCCGATACTAAAATTTGGATTTAATCGTAATCTGTCTTTCCAAATCTCTCTTTGGTATCCGATTGTATAAACAAATCCACCTCCATCTGTATTACTTCCCATTGATGCACCTAATCCAAGCCCAACCTTAATACTGTTTTTTGAAAATGCTTGGTTTTGCCCATAAACACTATGACTAACGAATATTGAGAATAGAATCAATCCTATTATTTTAAATATTGCTTTCATTCGCTTTTTCTTTGTCAGATAAATTTATTGTTAGATTAGTTGCGTGTCTGTCTGTTTTTACTGCACACAACTCGTTTGTGTCTCCAATTTCAGGATCTCCGCTCCTTATATTTTCCGATAAATCTCCATTATTTCAACGGGTAATTTTTCTTCTGACTTTATGAGCGTCAGACCATACTTCTTTAACTCTGTATGTAAAGTTTTTGGGTCTTCTGCCTGCCATTCCAATTCAATATCATATTCTTCGTTCAGATTTGTTTTGTCTAACACAGGGATGGAAGTGAAGTTTTCTAAATACGCCGCAAGCCGGGATATTTTAATTTTTTCGCCTTTGAAATTAGATCCCCAAAACGAATACGCTGAAGAATCAGAATTTGATTCTTTTATGGTGTTATCCAAATTTTCTAATACATAACATTCCAGAGTATCAACGCCCATCCTGGCATTAACATCGAAGAGTTCATTCAAAAAGTCAATTCCAATTTCCCTCCACCTGTGCTGATATTTATCTGATACTTCAATGGTCATATTGTACTGATAATCTTTCTCGTATGGAAAATCATTTGCACTTAAGCCATCTTTAAATATCATTCTGCCTGGTGATGCAATATCAAACAGAGTCTGATAAAGTCGCGGAATAGGGCTATTCCACATTTCAATTCCATTTAAGTTTCCTTCTGTGTCATTCAGCATCTTCAAACCACCTCTTTTTTCCTGGTCGTAACTTTTTAGCTCGATTCTATAATTTGAGTTCGCTACTGTTTTTATGGTTTCGACATCTAACGTTGGGTCAATATAGAAATCATCTTTTACGTCCAGATCGATTTCGTTATTAGAGATCAGATTGGCGAGAACATTTTTATTTATGTTTTCAGGACTCGTTATAGCTCTTACCATTCCATCCTTATCAATGATTATAGAATGAGGAATGACTCTATATTTAAAATTTGCTGAATGAGCAGTATCAGAAACAATCCTTAATGAGGTGTTTGAGCTTTCAATATATTTTTGAAGTCGTTCTCTACTTTCCTCTGAAACGGTGATGATTTCAACTTCATCTTTAAAGTCATTCTGTAAGCTGTCTAATTTTTTCATTGCCGGAATACAAGCTCCACACCAGGTAGCCCAAAATTCCAAAATAACGACTTTACCTTTCAAATCACTGATTGAAATTTCGTTCGCTTCACTGTTTAAAATATGGCTAAACGTATAGTTTGGGACAGGTTTTCCTAATTCAGCAATTACATTTTCCTTTTTGCAAGAAACTATACTAAAGGTTAGCATTAAAATCAGAAGTTTTTTCATCATTTCAAGTGTTTGGCGGTTGGTGTTTGGCGTTTTGCTTATGGTAATTTTAAATGACAATCCAACAATTTTTCACTTTTCACTTCTCACTTCTCACTGTCCTTCAAAGAAATCTTCATCAATTTCTTTTACTTCATAGGTTTCTTTAACCTGTAAGCCAACATTATACTGATGCATTAAATCGGCTAGTTTTATACCATTGATCAATATGATGGTGTGGTGGGCATCATGTGCTTTTTTTTCCGCTCCTTTGTCAAAATCAGTGGTTGTTACAAATACTCCTTTGGTGGTATCACCACTCATGGCACCAATGAAGTTACGAATATCCTTTTCTCTAACCTTATTTTCACCGTATCTTTTGGCTTGAATATAAATCTTGTCCAGACCCAGTTTATCCTCATTAATTATTCCGTCAATGCCTCCATCATTTGATTTGGTGGTTTCCGTAAAATCTCCATAACCCATCTTTTTCAAAAGGATCAAAATAACTTTCTCAAAATAATAGGGATCAATATGTTTCAGCTTTTCAAGCAGATCAATTTTTACCTGTGTCTCAATCTCAGTAAAACCTTTGTCGATCAGATCCTGGGGAGTAGAATTTTTTATCTCGGTATTCTCAGATATTCCCTTTGATTTCTCCTCTGCATAAAAGTCCATAAATCCGGTTTCTCCTTCAACATCTCTTAAACGGATTCTATCGTGTACTGCACTTTTACCTTTTTCTGTAATCTGTACCATGCCCCGCTCGGGATAGAGTATGTAACCACCTTTTTTCAAATAGGATTTACCCCAGGCTATCCTGTTCATAATCAGAGGCTCCCCGCTTTTTGTCTTTTGATCAAGGAGCTCTTGTGGCAAATCATGATAATATTTGTCAACGACACGTTTTAGCAATCCCCGATGATTTATTACCTCTCCATCACTCAAAACGTCGAGTATCGGATTAAAAGTCTCATGAAATTTTGGTAGCTCTTGTGTCATAATAGTTGGCGGTTTTCGTTTTGGCGTTAGGTATTTTAGCGTTCAGTATATGTACTGCTAGCTAATATACTTGTTTAGATGTTACTCTAAACAGGTCGAATTCGACCTGTTTAAAATCCGGATTGTGTAATTTCTCCCAAAGGCCAAGCCATTCAATGGTGGTTTTGCTACGCATCCAGTTTTTAATGATGTCTCGGGGGGCTTCCGGGTTCTTGTGTTTTACAATATCAGTTATACATAATATAGTCCTTCTGCTCCGATTGCATAAACCCAACCTGTAAGCCCTGAACATTTATATTTTTGTTTTTCTTCATGCTCTTAATTGTGGCGAAAATGCCATAATTTCAATATCTATACCCCTCGAATTCGATGGGTTTAAAACCTATAAACATTACCCGGCTCTTCTTATTCATACGCCGCCAACCATGATGTTTCACGACCCTGGGCCAGTTTTTTAATTGGGGCACCAGGTCCTTCATCAACGCAATTTCTACTTTACTTCGTTGTTTCCAACCAAGTTCCAGGGGTTCCAACAGGTCGGTGAGTTTTTCTCCATCAAAAATCATCCGCCTCATAATGTTCTCAACAAAGTCTTTTAAGGCTACTGCGCGGAGTTATATCCTGCTTCCTTCTCCCTGGCTTTTACTTTAATAGAATATGACCTTATAAATCCAAAAGTCAAACCACTTATTAAGACATCCCCAAAATTGAACTTCGTTATAACTTCACAGTTTCCATCACCCGGCGTGTTTACATTTGTTCTTCCTAAAGGTATAAGGCCCCAAAAGAGCCAAATCTGTTTTCCCTTGGCATAAGTGTATTCCCTGCCTTGTTGCTCTTCAAAAGCACCTACACTTGTCTTGGTGATCATACAGGAAGTTAACATAAACGAAATCGCTACTGTCATGAGTAACATGATAAGGGATGATTTTGCTTTTTTCATTGTCATTTTCAATTTTTAAAGTCTTACTTGTTTGGTTTTTCATAATTGTTGGTCGCACTTACACTAGTTACCAACGTTTTGTGCGTATTTACAGTAGCAGATTAAAAACACTTACCTGTTGGATTTGCAAAAAGGTTTATGCCAGATCACCGTAAATAATCATTTCTGTCTGTCTGCCTTGTTGGTTTGATTGATAAGCTCATAGAGCAATGCCGATTAGTCCTGCGATCCTTACAAATTGATAAAAGGCGTAAGGCATAATCCTGTTCAACCTCTGCATTGCAATCCCCTTTCAATGCATCAAATATAGAGTTTTTTTAACACTTCCTGATTAGCAACTTCGCTGTTCCACATTTTCTCAAAGGAAAAGTACCACCAGAATATGGGACCGTGTGACTCCCTTGATCTACTTAATCCGGTTTGTTGAGCAATCTTTGTCATACCAATGGATTTTGCAACATGTCCAATTGCAGTGACCACAGCTGAATCATCTCCTTCTGCCAATACTGCATTAAGATATTCTGCAATCATTTCATTGCTATCCAGATAATCTTCTATATCAAATTTTGAAGTTCCCATATATCTATATTCTTATTCTTTTTAATATTTCTTTTGCCTTTTCAAGGTCTCTTTCAATTCCACCACCAACAGATTTGCAATCTCCAAAGTGCTCTTCGGCTTTTAAGTCTTTTAATTTTCTAAGCCATTTGTCAAATTCAATTGATTTTTCAATACTGTACATCCCGACATGTCCTCATTTGGATGCAAATTTAAATAATCTTTTTATCCATGAAAGACTTTTGAGGAATAATGTTGAGGGTAATTTTTACATGGAATATTTTGTCTCATATTCTTTTTATTAGTACCAAAAGTGAAAATTCTGGTATAAGTGCGAATGATTCAAGTATATTATCTCGCACAAAACCTAACTCCCTTTTACCTACAGTTTGCCGTGGGGTGTTTACGCGGTTGTTGAGCAGGAGGAGTTTCTCGTAAAAATGGTTGATATTGGGTACGGTGCTTTTGTAGCGCCGTAAAAATATCTTCAAGGAATAGGGGATGGCAACTCCGCTACGCTGCGTTGTCATCCCCTATTCCTTTCTCAACAAATAAGTTCTTTATTTTTTTACTCAAAAGTGGTGATTTACTTTTGCGAAAAAATGGTGAAATTAAATTTGCACACTTACAGCACCCCTCCATGGGAGGGGAATGTGGCTCACCCAAAGATGACAAAGCATCTTTGGGAGAGCATAATTCCCCTCCTGCGGAGGGGTGCCCGAAGGGCGGGGTGGTGCCTGAAAAAACCACAAATCCTTTTTTGTGAGATAGTCTGTTGTTACAATAAACTGTTTTCCCAAGAACTGGTCCCAAAATCTCTTCTTACAGCAAACATATCCTAAACAACAATGTTTTATGTATATCATTCAAAATTGTACAGTCATGATACCGGGAGATGAAAAAAGCAACGAAAGCAAAAGCAAGCACAGATCATCTGAAAATTACTTTAAGCTACCATATAACCCTTCTCTGAAAACACGTGCACGCCGATTACGCAAAGCTGGAAACCTGGCAGAGGTAGTGCTCTGGAATCAATTGAAGAACAAACAGTTTAAGGGGTATGATTTTGATCGCCAGAAAATTATTGGAAATTATATTGTCGACTTCTATTGTACCAACTGCAACTGCGTAATCGAAGTGGATGGGGGTAGTCATAATGAAAAAGAGGAATACGACAGAAGAAGGGATTTCTACCTGACATCACTGGGTCTGACGGTAATTCATTTTACAGATGGGGATGTATTGCATAATCTGGATTGGGTGATGCAGGCGCTTAACAATCATCCTTCGCTGGCAGAAGGCAAGAAAGCATGACAACCTGAATGGTACTTGTGACAATCAGACCGGGATAGTCACAGGGAAAAGGTTGTGCCACATGTAAAAACCACCCCGCCCTCCGGGCACCCCTCCAATGGAGGGGAATGTGGGTCTCCCAAAGATGACAAAGCATCTTTGGGAGAGCGTAATTCCCCTCCTCCGGAGGGGTGCCCGGAGGGCGGGGTGGTCCTGAGAAAACCACAAATCCTTTTAAGTGAGATGGTTCCTGATATTACAACCAACCGTATTCCGGAGGGGTGCCCGGAGGGCGGGGTGGTCCTGGATATAATAACAAATCATTTTAGCAAGGTGGTTCCTGATACAATAACCAACCACTTTTCGGAGGGGATGCCCCGGAAGGGAGGGATGATTCTTTAATGCAGCCAATCCTTTAGTGTGTTTATGTCATTGCACCCAACTTCTGAATATTTCTCCCTTTGTTGTGTGAAGACTTATACTCAATGAGTCACCGTAACTTGCCCCGTAATATTTTATAAGACCCTTGAGGTCAGAAGAATTACCGGCATAATTGTAAATAAAGGGTATTATAAAATAGTAACCGTGATTTTGCGGTGGCAAAATTTGTCCACCTGAGTTTATTTCAAAATAACCATAGTCTCCAGATTGATATACTTGTGCTGTGGCTCCAAGAAACTGCAGAGAGTCAATGAAAGTTTGAACAAGAGCCATGTTGGAACTTGCATGATAACCTACCGTCCCCCATATTGTGTTTGTCGGGATTCGGTATAATGGATTGTTGTTGATTTTGATTTGTCTTTGATTGTTTAGCTCGATGGCATAATAGTCAGAAGTTACGATTAACTGTCCATCACTTTTCTTCCGCTCAACGTCTATGTTCAAATCGTACGTCCCATTGGAAAGTGTTCCAAGGTCAAGGGTGGTTCTTGCCGGACCTAATGCCGTTAAACACATATCATATAAGAGAATGCCATTAAAGTCAATGTCAATATTGTCGGAAGTCTTACGGACTGTTTTGCTGATTCCGAAATTCGAGCAATTATAAACTTTTTCTGTAGCACAGTTGAATTGCAGTGTCCTTTTCGTACTGTCCATCGTCTCCCACATTTTTATTTCTATATCGGAGTCAATTGTGTCCATAGAATAGTCCTTTTTGCATCCCCAAAGAATAACAAAAAGAAGTATTATCAAGTATGTTAAACGTTTCATTTTGTTTGAAGGTTAATTGGTTTCAATAACCATGGTGATAAGTCTAAAGTTGCATATTTGCGGGTTTCGTCACTTTTCGCCGTAAACTCTACGCGGGGCAGGGACAGTAAAACTTGCACGCTACCCCGCCATTGTGCCTATACCATGTGCCCTGGCTTTTTTTATTTCCATAGGTAATCCGTATTTTTCAATGGGTCTATTTGGTTAAATCTTTCAAATTCCTCCCCTTTGTTATTTTCCCACCAGTCAACATAGGCTTTTGCAGCAATATCGTGAGACAATTCATCCACAACCATTTGTAAATCTTCAGAATGGATCAAAATGGGGTTCTGTGAAGGAAAGTTCATGACCAGGTTGGGACTATCAATTGATACAGCCCTGATTGATTCTATGGTCCATAAAACGAACATTCCTAATCTACACTCTAACATTGCATAGGAAGAAATTGGATTATCAGGAAATTTAGTAATGACTTGTTTGTCATTTCTATATTTCAAAAGGGCAGGAATATGTCTGTGTGTGAAGCCAGGTAAGTTTAACGATTTATAGGTGCCTGTTCTTATCAACGTTATAAAATGTTCAACTTCCTCGTCTTCAATCATCTCGCTTTCATTTTTATCGCACCCAGTAAGGCAGATTAAAAGTGAAGTCAGAACGATTAAATACTTGAATCTTTTCATATTGCTTTTTTTAATGTTTGTCACTCGATTGCACAGCTATCCCACCTTGATGAATTTCAACCACCAAATTAACAAATATTTTTATCATAAATACTAAAAACATCGTATTGGGTGAAGTTTATTTTGCTTCTAAAGAGGGGTTTAGCGCATGAATATTATTACTCTTGGCCATTCGCTATGCTCAGGATGACTGGGAGGTTGCCCGAAGGGCTTATGTGTTAAAAGCCAAAGGGTTAGCGAAGGGCAATCTTCTCTTCCAGCTTCCCCCTTCGAACTTCCAGCTCCCTACCATCTCCCTATTTAAACCGTATTTAAACCGTAAAAATACGGTTTAAATACGGTTTATCTTTGGACTTGTTGCGAAGTTTTTGTATCTTTGAGCATAACCATTAAAATACAAAGCTATGGCAAATGTACAGGAGGACCTGTTGAACGGGTTCACAGGAAAAGTGGGCGATGTAGTCATCTACAAAGCCTTTGGAAAAATGATTGTGCGCAGCATGCCCAGCAAGAAGCGTGCGCCGGCCCCGCCCACCCAGAAAAAGGGTATGGATGGTTTTGCACGGGCCATGAAGCTCATGCAGGCCTGCAAGGAGTTTGTGCGCATCGGCTTTAAAGATGTGGCCGAAAACCGCAGCGCCTTTCATACGGCCCTGTCGGAAAACATCAAACGCCAGCACCAGGACACACAGCCCGACACCCTGCATTGGCTGCTGCTCAGCCATGGCGAACGTGCCGGAGCAAAAGACATGGAGCTTACACGCCAGGATAAACAGTTGGTGGTATCATGGCAAGACCCTGTACCCGATATGCCCTCTTCGCCCCGCGACCAGGTGATGCTGCTGGCCCTCAACAGCACCACCCTTGAAACCACCACCAGCCTGTTCAAAGCCCGCCGCAGCGACCAGAACGCACCCATCAGCATGCCCCCGGCAAAAAAAGGACATAAGATCATGGTGTTCATCTCCTTCTACCAGCCCCTCGGCGAAACCAAAAAAAGCCCGGAAAATGTATCGCAGAGTGCCATAGTTGGAAATGTGGAAGTATAGTTTAGAGTTTAATATTTAAGGGTTTTTACCAGGGAACATCAAACTGAAAACAAAAACCATGAAACACCAAACACCTATTCATCCTTTAAAAAGTTAAATACTTTTCCTTTATTGGGCCCATCGGCATAAATTAACTGAAATTGCTGAGATTGACCGTAATGGGTATCCCATTGGTGCAGGTTTGAACCATTTTCGTTTGTTTTACCGCCCTGTACATCTGCGGCTTTCCAGTGATCTTTGGTACGCAAAACAAAGGTTGTAGGTGATGTAAACTGAACCGCAAATTTTTGTTTATTTGCTCCTTGTTGAAAATCCCAAAGTTCAATTTTGGTACCGTTGCCCGAATTTCCACCATCCAGATTTACGGCACGTCCGCCGTTTTGTACAATAATATTTAACCAGTCGGCATCGCCTGAGCGGACAAATTTGAATATACGGTCACCACCATTGGTTAAACCCCAAATTTTAAACTGCTTTCCGTTTTTATTCGTTTCAGCACCATCGCCACCCAGGTCCCAATATTTATCGGTATAGGCCATTTTAATATGGAAGTTCTGGTGAGCAGTTGGTATTCGCCATTTTTTAGCAAAAGTCAGTTCCCATTTTTGGTTATCGTTACCGTTAATATCCCATAATTGAATGGGGCAACCGTTTTGGTTGATTCTGCCTGCACTGGCATCTAAAACACGTCCACTTGTAGGATGCTCGATATAAAATGCCATAGGTGAGCCTGCAAAAACAAAGCGGAATTGCTGCGATTGACCTTTATGCAAATCCCAAAGCTGAAGTTTTGTGCCGTTGGTCAAAGTACCACCTTCCATATCCCAAACATACCTGCTGTGCAAGGGTTGAATATGAAAATAGCCCTTTATGGGTGCATGGAAAATCATGTTATAGCGGTCGGGGTCATGATCCATATCCCAAAGCGTTAAATGCGTATCCTTTCCTGCAGCATGTTGATTTGCTCCGGGAACATCGGTATATCTGTTTGCTGCCAGATTTCTAAAGGCGTAGGTTTCGCCGGGAACGGGAGCCATATCCGAAGCATAAGCCTGTTCAAAGACCCACTGCTGGTTTATACTTTGGTTGGCATTTTGCATGGTAACACCACCGTTGGCGGTTAAATAAAAACCACTTACTTTACTTTGTAAGTAATAGGTGTTTATCTTTCCGGGTATTTTAATCAATTTGAATAATTGATCGGCTTTATTATTTGTTTTATCCCATAGCACAACATTTGAGCCTTCCTTTGTGCCATCATTTTCTACATCAAAAACATAATGAGAGTGTTGGGGCTGAATATACACATAGTCGTTTTCTACAGGTATAATTTTTATATACCGGTCAATACCATAATCCTGTCTATGCAGGCCAACTTTTGCGCTTTTGGTTTGCGCGGCAAAATGGAAATACGGTATATCTAAATACAGTTCCTCGTTAGCAACTGATTTTATGTAATATATATCCTTTAATACATCAATTTTTTGAGCAATCTGTTTAGGCCTGAAATCATCGTTCATTAATTTTCCCCAAATATTATTACGATAGTTTACATGTTCTTGCTTCTTTGCTCTTACAAGCTCACGGTACCTTACGCCTAATTTCTCCACATCACTCTGGTCTTTGTCAAAACCTTTATAAAGATCATCTTTAATGATATTTTCCCAATTGTTGTCAATACTGCTTATAAGCCTGTCCCAATCTGCTTTAATATATATTTCGCGAGAGGATCTACCATCAACTTCTGCTAATTTTTGGATTACTTTATTATAAAAATCCTGAACCGCCTGGTTTGAACTTTCGAATACAGGTGTAGAAAGTTGCTTTGCCCTGTCGGGAACGCATTTATTGTAACAAGAAGGGGCAATAAGTTTACCTGTAATAGGAACTTTTGCGCCATGTGTTGCATGGTCTGGCCAGGTGGTGGCATGCTGTGCATAGTATCCCAGCTTGTCATATCCTGCTTTAGCGGTGTTAATTGAGGCCGTTGCAGCTGCATTTGCAACTTTTGCCACTTCTTTTCCAATATTTTCGAAATTCTTCAATGCCAATGGACCAATCTCTTTTATCAGACTTTCCGCTATTTCCTGAGGGCTAAACGAGCCTTTCAAGTTTATTTTCAGGTTTTCACCAAAAACAGTTATATTACCTTTGCCTCCACCGGCTAAGGTTTTGGTTGCATTATCGGCTGACAAATGCAAACCTATTGCATTAAGTCGTAAGGTGCCCATTGCCATATTCAAGGCACTTTTAAGGGGCTCAGCCTGCTTGTCGGTTTCCTTTTTAATCATTTCATACATGTCCTCAACATCCATCGACATATCCAGTAAAAATCCATTATCCAGATTGGCGAAAAAATTGAGATCGCCCTTAATCTTATCTCCGAAGTTTACTCCGCCACGGAGTGCAAATCCTTTTTCAATTTCAAATTCTCCTACCGAGCCTCCAGCGGGGGCAAATAATAGAAGTGCATTATTTACATAAAAATTATCCCCTTTAGGAATAATACCCTGCGGAGTCTTTAAACCCATTTTATGTAGTATATTTTCCATCTGTTGCATGGTAATTTTTGCAGAGCTGGCATGCATAGCAACCTCACCGTCTGTTGGAGCTATACTCATTAACATAGCCCATTGTAAATCAAACAATTTGG
>JBEPXC010000076.1:0-15139 GCA_041642035.1 Sphingobacteriia bacterium | reverse complement strand
AGTGGATGACTCTTTTTCAACTTATTTTTCATCGCACTCAGTCGGGCAATGCCTTCCACCACTTTATCAAAATTACCGCCGTGTCGATACTGTTCATAGGCATGGGCATCAATACCATCCAACGATATGATAAGCCTGCTCAGACGACTGTCGAGGATTTTTTGGCAATGACTTTCATTGAGAAAATGACCATTGGTTGCTATTACAGTATAAAAGCTTTGTTGTGCGGCATTATGGATTATATCGTAGATATTAGGGTGCAGGAAGGGTTCTCCCTGAAAATACAGGTTGCAATAAAATGCATGTTTTTTGTGTAGCAGTAGTTTTTCTCTTACCAGTGCAGGATCGGAGAGCTTTCGGGTTCTAAGGGTTTTGCCTGTGCCTGTATAACACTCCGGGCATGAGAGATTGCAAATGGCCGCGGTTTCAAAACTGATGGAAAAAGGGCCACCCCATAGTATTACACGTCTGAAAATTAACGAAAGCCTGTAGGAAATAAGAATTTTGGTGTAATTGCATATCCTGCCTGGCGTAAGCTTTGGCAAAAGCCCGAGAGCATCAGTAAACCAGGAACGATAATTTAAAACCATACAACTGTTTTTGAAACCACAGGGAAAGGAATTGATTATTCTAACCCATGCAGCCATCGATTGTTGAAAACTACAAGAGCAGAAATGGCAGAAAGTTAATCAATGGAGAATCAATATTTCGTCCTGCTCATCTGGGGTAACAGGAAGTTTTTTGAGTTGGGATAATGCCACTTTCTTATCTTTTTCCAACTGTAGCTTAAGACTGTCCAACGAAGTAAATTTCATTTCGTCACGTATGCGGCCCGTAAAATGCAAAGACACATCATCACCATATATTTCATCCGTAAAATCGAAAAGATGAGCCTCTATGGTTACCTTTCTCAGATCCAGAGTGGGGCGAATACCTATATTGATCATGGCATGATGCCATTTTCCTTTGGCTTTTACCAATCCGATATAAACGCCCATGGGAGGGATCAGTTTTCGCATATCGTGTGGCAGAATGTTTATGGTGGGAAAACCCATGGTGCGTCCTATTTTATTGCCATACACCACTTTTCCACTTAAAGGAAAATAGTACCCCAGTTCATTTTGCCAGAGAAAGTTAGTGTTATCTTCAAAAGATACCGAAAGAAAGTGTGTGGTTAAAGAATAATCGACGCCCTGTTCAGTAAGGCCACTTATAAAGAAGGGACCTTTATATAAACTGTTCTCACATTTTTGAATCCTTCTGATACTTTCCAGCGATTTGGCCCAGCTCGACTCATTGAGAGAAAGATAATGCATGGCGCCCAATTGGCTCATAAGCTGCTCACGTTCGTTATCACTAAGGATAAGCTGTTGGTGTGTGCTTCCGGGAATGACATCGATAAATAGGATTTCGCCGCTGATAAGGGTGTTTATTTCGCGTATCCTGCAAATACAACTGCGCTGCATTTGCGAAAATGCCCCGGCAACAATATGCTTAAACAAGCTAATATCTAATTCATTTATGCTGCTGTATTTTTGCAAGGGATTTATTTTTTGTGTAACTCAACCATTATTTGTATCAATACAAAACTATAAAAATTAAACGGAATATTTCTGCTGTTAAATATCATTATGCGCATATAATTTGCTGTAAGAAGCAATAATCAGGCGTTTTGAGCTTTAGGGGGATAAAAAAAAATGATTTGATTCAAAATTTAAGTGATTTACGTTGTTTACTGAGTATAATTTTTACTAATATTGTCGGCTATTAATGGTTTTAATGGTTAATAATAAAATTTTGGGCAGATGGAAAAAATTTCCGGTAAAATATCGCAGGTAATCGGACCTGTTGTAGATGTTGCATTTGATAATACCGATAACCTGCCGTCCATATACGACGCTTTACAGGTTACCAATGATCATGGGTTGAAAATCATACTGGAATGCCAGCAGCATATGGGCGAAGATACCGTGCGTACCGTGGCCATGGATTCTACCGATGGTCTCTACCGGGGCATGGAAGTGATTTCAACCGGAGGTCCTATTACTATGCCTGCCGATCAACAGATTCGTGGACGATTATTTAATGTAATCGGTGAACCCATTGACGGGCTGGGAGCGGTTCCTCACAAGAAGAGATACAACATTCATAACGAAGCGCCCAAATTTGAAAACCTTAAAACCGAAACAGAAGTATTGTACACAGGCATAAAGGTCATCGACATGCTTGCGCCCTATCCCAAAGGAGGAAAAATTGGTTTGTTTGGTGGTGCCGGTGTAGGCAAGACGGTGCTGATCATGGAGTTGATCAACAACATTGCCAAGGGATACCAGGGAACCAGTGTATTTGCTGGTGTTGGCGAACGAACCCGTGAAGGCAACGACCTGCTTCGCGAGATGATCGAATCAGGCGTTATTCAATACGGCGAAGAGTTTGTTAAGTCGATGGAGGAGGGCAACTGGGATCTGAGCAAGGTAAAAATGGATGTATTGGCTCAGTCGCAGGCAACGCTTGTATTTGGCCAAATGAATGAACCCCCCGGAGCACGCGCTAGAGTGGCCTTGTCAGGTTTAACCGTTGCTGAATATTTTCGCGATGGCGACGATGAGACTTCAGGTGCCGATATCTTATTTTTTATTGATAATATTTTCCGTTTTACCCAGGCGGGTTCCGAAGTATCTGCTTTGCTGGGTCGTATGCCTTCTGCCGTTGGTTATCAGCCTACCCTGGCTACAGAAATGGGATTGATGCAGGAACGCATTACCTCCACCAAGCGTGGATCAATTACCTCTGTGCAGGCGGTGTATGTACCTGCAGACGACCTTACCGACCCGGCTCCGGCTACAACTTTCTCTCACCTGGATGCCACCACGGTCTTGAGCAGGAAAATTTTCGAATTAGGCATCTATCCCGCTGTAGACCCCCTGGATTCAACATCCAGGATTCTCACCCCTGAAATTGTGGGTATGGATCACTACAACACCGCACGTGAGGTGAAAATGCTTCTTCAGCGTTACAAAGAATTGCAGGATATTATTGCTATTTTGGGTATGGACGAACTCTCCGAAGAAGATCGGCTGGTGGTAAGCCGGGCCAGAAGGGTACAGCGATTCCTTTCCCAACCATTCTTCGTGGCCGAACAGTTTACCGGTCTTAAAGGAACCTTCGTTTCTCTTGAAGATACCCTAAGAGGCTTTAAGATGATTATGAACGGCGATGTAGATCAATACCCCGAAGGCGCTTTCAACCTGGTGGGTACTATCGAACAAGCTATTGAAAAAGGAAAAGCCATTCTGGAAGATTCTGCCAAAAACTAATTAATATGCATCTCACGGTATTATCACCCAAAGAGTTTATTTATGAGGGCACCGTTGCGCTGGTTCAGTTTCCCGGTTCAATGGGTTCTTTTGAAGTGCTTAACAATCATGCTCCCCTTATTGCACGTATCGATAAAGGAAAACTCAAGATTATCGACGAAGACAGGAATAAATTCTTCCTGGATGTAAACCCGGGGATTGTAGAAATAAAAGACAATAAGATCGTTTTACTAACAGAATAACTGCGTGAATTAATTTTTTTCGTACTTTATTTTCTTGGAGCACAATCCCTTGTCCTTGCACATTGTTTTGTCAACGGCTTATGTAAAGGGGATTTATTATCTTTACCAAAAGAAAAATAAGAATGGAAAAAAGATGGGTGGTAAAAAACCTTGCCAATGAGGAAATAACAAAAGAATTATCTGAAGCGCTTAATATTGATACAGTGTTGGCCAATTTATTGGTGCAAAGAGGGGTAGGTAATTTTGAAGGAGCAAAAGATTTTTTCAGGCCTACGCTGAGTCATCTGCATGATCCCTTTTTAATACGGGATATGGATAAGGCCATAGACCGGATTATTGCGGCCATTGCGGCTAATGAAAGAATCATGGTATTTGGAGATTATGATGTTGATGGTACCACTGCCGTTGCCCTTACCTATTCTTTTTTGAAAGATTTCCACCAGAATATCGACTTTTATATTCCCGACCGCTATAAGGAAGGGTATGGAATATCTCTTGAGAGCATTGATTTTGCTCAAAAGAACGATGTAAAACTTATCATTGCCCTTGATTGTGGCATAAAGGCTCTTCATCAGGTAAATTATGCCCAAGAAAGAGGAATCGACTTTATTATTTGCGATCATCATCGCCCGGGTGATGAATTGCCCACGGCAGTGGCTGTCATAGATCCTAAAAGAGAAGATTGCTCCTACCCCTTTAAAGAGCTCTCCGGTTGTGGGTTAGGATTTAAGCTTGCCCAGGCGTATTATCAAAAAAACGAATTGCCCTTTGAAGGTCTGGAGAAATTCCTTGATCTGGTGGCTGTAAGTATTGCTGCCGATATTGTTCCTATTATGGGGGAGAACCGTATCCTGGCCTATTACGGCCTGAAGAGGTTGAATTTTTTCCCCAGGGCAGGCTTCGAATCGATTCTGTTTTATAGCAATATCATCCGCAGGAGCCAACCTACAGAGACAACCGTGTTTACCAGGGAAATAACCATCAGCGATGCGGTATTTCTCATTGGCCCCCGTATAAACGCCGCAGGTCGCATAGAAAGCGGCAATGCCGCCGTGGAGCTGCTGTTGTGCGAGCGTTTGGGAGAAACCCACTTGCTAAGTCAGAACATCAACAACAACAATACCGAAAGGCGCAGCCTGGATACAGAAATAACACGTCAGGCGCTTGAGATGATTGATTCGGATGAATTCTTGCAACAGTGTAAGTCTACGGTCTTGTTTTGCCCCGACTGGCATAAGGGTGTAATTGGCATTGTGGCCTCCAGGTTAACCGAATCCTATTATCGCCCCACGGTCATTCTCACCGAATCTAACGGGGTAATTACGGGCTCTGCCCGTTCGGTGAAGGATTTTGATGTCTACGACGCCATCGATGCCTGTAGCCAATATCTGGATCATTTTGGAGGGCACAAGTATGCCGCTGGTCTCAGCCTCAAACCCGAAAATCTAAAAGATTTCTGCCGTGCATTTGAAGAAACCGTAGCCAATACCATTACCGAGCGAATGCTTGTACCCGAAATCGAGATAGATGCCGAGTTAAGCCTCTCCCAGATATCCCACAAGTTTTATCGTATTCTTCGCCAGTTTGGGCCCCATGGACCCGGAAATATGAGCCCGGTTTTTGTGACCCGGAAAGTGGTGGATAAGAATACCGCCAAGGTAGTTGGGAAAAGACATTTAAAGGTTACCCTGAACCATCCTGATGAACCCGGGGTAAGCATCAGTGGCATTGCCTTTCAGCAGGGCCATCATTATGATGCCATTGTATGGGGCAAATATTTCGATATCGTTTATTCTGTTGAAGAGAATGAATGGAATGGTACGCGCAACCTGCAGCTCAACATAAAGGATATTAAAACATACCTTAAATAGCCTATCTTTGCAAGTTGAAATTTACTTCAGGCAAGCCTGAATGGAAAAAGTTGAATAGCAAAACAACATAATCATATTTACATCAATGGAAACAGTATTAAGTGGTATCCGGTCAACGGGAAATTTACATTTAGGCAATTATTTTGGTGCCATAAAGAATTTTGTTAAGATGCAGCATGAGCACAAGTGCTATTTCTTTATTGCAGATTATCATTCACTTACCACACACCCCACACCCCAGGATCTTCATCAGAATGTAAGACAGGTTTTGGTAGAATATCTTGCTGCCGGTATTGATCCTGAAGCAGCAACCTTATATATCCAAAGCGATGTTCCCGAAGTAGCTGAGCTATACCTGCTGCTCAACATGAATGCCTATATGGGTGAGCTTGAACGATGTACCACTTTTAAAGATAAGGCCCGTAAGCAAACCGACAACATCAATGCCGGCCTGCTTACCTATCCCGTGCTCATGGCTGCCGACATCCTTATACACCGGGCTACCAAGGTTCCTGTAGGAAAAGACCAGGAACAGCATCTTGAAATGGCACGGACCTTTGGAAAAAGATTTAACCGCATGTATAACAACGAATATTTTCCCGAGCCTTATGCCTTTAACTTTGGCGTAGAACTCATTAAAATCCCCGGGCTCGACGGAAGCACCAAAATGGGAAAATCTGAAGGCGAAGGGAATGCTGTATTTCTTGCTGATGACCCTGGGGTTATCAGAAAAAAGATTATGAAGGCTGTATCAGATAGTGGACCCACGGAGATGAACCAACCCAAGGCGCAATCTATTGAAAACTTATTCAATATCATGAAAGCGGTTTCTTCGCCCGATACCCTGAGCTTTTTTGAACAGAAATACAATAGTTGTCAAATACGCTATGGTGATATGAAGAAACAACTGGCCGAAGATGTAATAGCGTTTACCGCGCCCCTGCGCGAGAAGATTCTTGAAATTAGTGCCGATGAGGCCTACCTGAGCAAAGTGGCCCGCATGGGAGCTGAAAAAGCCCGTGAAAGCGCCGCCAAAACGGTAAAAGAAGTACGCGAAATCATAGGATTCAAACCTTTTTGATTTTTTATGGCTCAAAGGTTCAGCAGCTGCAACATACAAAATATGCTCTTAACAACTGGCCCTTACAGCTTTACAGAACCCTGAAAATCGATCCTTCAGAGGCTATAAAATTCTAGACCCATAATTCAATAACCCTTAAACCGTAAACTCAAATGAACCCCTGGAAAAAACTCTCTGGAATAGCCACATGGTCAATGCGCATAGCCTTGGTGCTGGTTATCTATACACGCTTCTTCGGTATATTCATGCAATTTAACGTCGACAGGCTCAACTTTTATTTGGCTGCGGGGTTTATTGTTATGGGGTTTCTGCTTTTAGCCGGTGGTTTCTTTAAACAATCGGTAACTGTTGTGGCCGGCCTGGGAATCTTAGTACTGGCTGTTGTTCATATCGTAATGGGATACATTGGCCTGACACCCACCCTGGCTCATTGGCTATTGATAGCCTCAGCAGGATTTTATTTTCTCACAAACGGAAACAGATAATATTAATGCCAAATAACAATATAACAGCTAAGGAAAAGGAAACGGTAGTGTTAGTTGGTCTTATCACGGGCCGTCAAACCGAAGAAACTGTGTTGGAGTATCTGGATGAGCTTGAATTTTTGGTTGAAACTGCAGGAGGAAAAACCCGTAAACGTTTTACCCAACGGCTTGACAAACCTGATAAAACAACTTTTGTTGGCAAGGGAAAACTGGAAGAGATTTCCGACTACATAAAGGAACATGAAATAGACATCCTGATATTTGATGATGAGCTTACGCCATCGCAACAAAGAAATATTGAAAGATCTGTCAAATGCAGGGTACTCGACAGAAGCAATCTCATCCTAGATATTTTTGCCCTTCGCGCCCGTACAGCCAATGCCCGCACTCAGGTGGAGCTGGCACAATACCAGTACCTGCTGCCCCGATTGGCCGGTATGTGGACACACCTGGAAAGACAAAAAGGAGGGATTGGCCTTAAAGGACCCGGTGAAAAGGAGATTGAGACCGACCGCCGGATTGTCAGAGATAAAATTTCACTGCTTAAGAAAAAGCTGGAGCTCATCGACAAACAAAAGACCACGCAACGATCCAACAGGGGCAATATGGTGCGGGTGGCACTGGTAGGATATACCAATGTGGGTAAATCAACTATTATGAACCTGATGGCCAAATCCGAAGTATTTGCCGAGGATAAACTCTTTGCTACCCTGGATACTACCGTTAGAAAAGTAGTCATTGAAACGCTTCCTTTTTTGTTGTCCGATACCGTAGGTTTTATCCGAAAACTACCCCATCACCTGATCGATTCTTTTAAATCAACCCTCGATGAAGTTCGCGAAGCCGATATATTGCTTCACGTGGTGGATATTTCGCACCCCAATTTTGAAGAGCAGATCGCCGTGGTAAAAGAAACCCTCAACGATATTATCGGGGATGATGAACCTAAGGATACCATCATGGTGTTTAATAAAATTGATAATTATTCTTTCGTAAAGAAAGACGAGGATGATCTTACCCCCCCGGGAAAAGAAAACATTAGCCTGGATGAACTCAAACAAACCTGGATGGCCAGGGAAAATGCCCCCAGCCTGTTTATTTCTGCAAAGGAAAAGGAAAATGTGGAAACGCTCAGAAGAACACTTTACGAACACGTACTTAAGATTCATCGTGAGCGCTATCCCTATGATGTTCCCGATTACAATGCCTGGGACATGCTGGATGCCTCAGACGCATCGGATCAGGAAGATGATCCGTCAACAGATTAACGGTATGGTGCATTTTTCGGCTATTATTGGTTGCTTGTTTTTTGTAATACAATGCCCTTGAGGGTCTTTTATCAGCTCCATGTTTATTAATTTAGTGAAGTTATTTTTCTACCGGTAAAATTCTCAGATTCCATCTAAAATGGCTTACCTATGAACCATAAAGAGATAGCAATAATAACGTGCAAGAACAAATTCTTTGGCCAGACCAGAAAACCCTGGAGTAGCCTGAATGTGGACAAGATTGCCGGTTTTCTGAAACAAAATGGCTTGGACGTTGAGGTATACGAATTTCATGAAATCGTTAACCAAAGTATTTCGCTGGAAAATAAAACTATTATTTATGCCTTTTCTCAAGTTGAAAATTATCGTGAATACATCAAAGACATCATGTATTTTTTTTCAAAGAGAAATAGAATTATACCCTCCTTCGATCTCTTAAAATGCCATGAAAATAAAGGATACCAGGAGATTTTCAAGAAAGAAATCGGACTCAACAGCTTACCGGCCCGCTATTATTCCTCCTTTGATGAGGTGAAGGTTGACCAGTTAAAATTCCCCCTTGTACTAAAAACAACATCAGGAACCAATGGCAAGGGAGTATACTTAATAAAGGATCAGGCAGGCTTTAACAATACGGCCAAAAAGCTACAGAACAGCTTTAGCCTTGCTACCCGTCTTGATCTTATTAGAAGGAAATATTTCAGAAAGAAGAAATTTGAGGAATACCCTGAGTTTTCAGATCGCCAGGATTACCATGAATACCTTGGGTACCTTAAGGAGGAAAAGAATTTCATTCTTCAGGAGTACATTCCCGATCTGGATTATGATTACAGGGTTTTAATCGCTCACAACCGGCATTATGTGATGAAGCGGGAGGTTAAAAAGGGAGATTTCAGAGCCAGTGGATCCAAATTGTTCAGCTTTAGCAAAAAACCCGATAAGTCCCTGTTGAATTTCTCAAAGTTTATCTATGATAAGTTTGATAGTCCTTTTCTATCAGTCGACATTTTGTTTGATGGTCAGAAGTATTATCTGGTTGAATTTCAGGCCCTCCATTTTGGTATGAGTGTAGTGGCCAAATCCGAAGGCTTTTTTCAGAATGTTCAGGGCGAGAAGTGGAATTTTGTGGAAGAAAAGCCTGAGCTGGAAAAATTATTTGCCAATACCTTTACAAGTTACCTGCAATCCTTACCCTCAACGAAAACAGAAGGATAATGCGTGTATTATTCGTTCATTCGATAGGAAGAAAAAAGTATGGTGGTGGCGAACGATGGGTGATAAGTGCTGCATCCGGCCTGCAAAAAAAGGGTCATACCGTTTTCGTGGCGGGCGTAAAGAACTCTGTGTTGCTCGCAGAAGCCGCGAAAAACAATATATCCACTGCTGTCTTTAATGTTTTCTCCGATCTCAATCTCTTTCAGGCATATCGCTTATCGTGGTTCATACGCAAACACAAGTTTGATGTGGTTATCTGTAAGGGTCGCGAACTGGTTATCACAGGACTGGCCGTAAAATGGGGTGGCATGCCTGTATTAATACGAAGAACGGGTTCTCCGCCTCCCTCCAAAAGTAAAAAACTCGTTGTTCGTACCCGGCTCTTTGTGGATGGCGTAATCACCAATACCGAAACCATTCGAAAAATATATGCCGACCATGGATTTACCGACGACGCTTTTGTCAAGGTAATTTACAATGGTCTGCAAACAGATGATCAGATTGATCCCTTTGCTTTCAAAACGCTTTTCCCGGGCCAGACCATTGTCCTTAGTGCAGGAAGAGTAACCGGGCATAAGGGCTATTTCTTTCTTATCGATGCCCTGGTGCAGCTGAAGCTATCACAGCCTAACCTTTTGTTTTACATCCTGGGTGAGGGGAGAGATAAGGAAAAGCTTGTCCGTTATGCCAGAGAAAAGGGGGTTGAGGATATGATTTTCTTTGCCGGATATGCGCATGATCCCGTACCTTATTTCAAGGGTTGTGATCTTTTTATCCATCCCTCTTTGTACGAAGGCATGCCCAATGCTGCCATGGAAGCCATGGCATATGGCAAACCCGTTATTATGACCCAAGTAAATGGTGCCGATGAGCTTTCCGATTATGGCAAATATGCCCTCCTTATACCTCCGGCAAATAAGGATGCTATTGTTGATGCGGTGAATAAAGTCATGAACAACATGGATGAATATACCCATATGGGCTTGCAAGCCCAACAATATGTGAGGCAAAAATTTGGTATTCTTACCATGGTAGAAGAGCTGGAGAAATTCTTCACTGCTCGCATAAGTAATAAGAAAAAAGCAGTCAATCCCTAAACATCGTATTTATGGTTTTTTCCGGTATAGTCTTAAAGTTCCCGTACTGGATATATTGGCAGATATGCCGTTTATTCAATCGGTTGGATGGGGTGGTATTCTATCTTGATTCAGAACATGATTATGCCGTTATAGAGTATATGCTACCGTATATTAAGGGAGATTATAAGATCTGTGTCCGTAACCGGAAAGTAGCCCGGGCATTATGGAATGTATCATTCATACAGGCTGATGCCTGGCCCTGTTGTCCTTCGGTATTGATTATGACTCGCCATGCCTTTCATCGCTTTCCCATTCAGGCCATAACAAAGATAGGCATGCGGCATGGGCCTTACCATTTCAAGAAAATGATAAGCTCAAAAAAGTACAATGCCTTCGACCTTTATCTGTTTACCTCTGAAAAGGAGGTAAGCATAGCCGCTAAAACAGGTGTTAAATCTGGTCTGGCAGGCGGATACCCACGACTGGATGCTTTCAGGGACCCCAGAGTAATCGATTTGATGCATAAACTACAACGGCAGGAAGGTATGAAGGCCGATAAGCAAACAATCCTTTTTACCGCTACCTGGGATCAATCGGGTGTAAGCGCAATCGACAAATGGATTGATCATCTCGCGGAACAGAAAGAAAAATATAATGTGGTGGTAAGCCTGCATCCCATAATGTCGCAACACTATGTTGATAAAGCAAGGTCTGTTGACGGAATCTATATTGCCGAATCGCATCAGTTGCCTGCCTATATGCTCCTGGCTGATGTTATGGTGAGTGATACCAGCTCTGTTATTGCGGAATTTTGTGCGCTCAACAAACCCATCATTACCTTCAGGGTTAATCCCGGCCCCAGGTTGAGTGAAGAGATACAGCTGATGATTAAGGATATATCATTGCAGATTGATGGCATGGATGAACTGTGTCCTGCACTGCAAAAATACCTTTTGCAACCCGATCTGAAGCAGAAAAGAAGAACGTTCTGGAATGAAGTAATCTTTGATGATGTGCATGCTGTGCAGGGGAAAAGGGCCGCAGACTGCATCAATAATTTTATTGCTGAGCAGCAGAAGTGAATGAATCATTGAATGCTTTTGTTTTACAGGGGCAAATCTGTTATTCAGGAGTGCTTTTTAAAGTGGTAAATAAACCCGAAAAAGAGCGTGAAGAAGCTGAAAAAAGTTTGGCCTTCCTGAGAGTCGATGGGGTGGTTGGCCAGCATTGTTATAAACATAATCACCAGGAATATGTTGAAAGGCAAGTATTTGTAGGCCCCCGTGCTTTTTACGAAATAGAAATAACAACCGTATATTACCAGCGAGCCTATAATTCCCAGCGAAACCAGGAAAAGTAGGAATTGATTATGTGGCTTCATTCGGTAGTTCTCCATTTTGGAATCTATCTTTTTCAATCCATATTCCACGGCAATAAACAGGTCTCCTGTACCCCAGCCCAAAACAGGTTTTTCCTTAAATGCTTCCCACGATCCCTTCCACAATTCAAGTCGTTGTGCAAAGGTATGATTGGTTGGATTCCTGTTTTCTCTGTACCAGTAAACTTCCCAGATGGTTTGATGCAGCCGCACCAGTAATCCCGGCCATTGAGTATAATAGTAATTTGGAATGCCCCTTTCGATGGCGGCAATATCTTCGGCATTGAGTTTTTCCAGGCCTTCTTTATCTTTCCGGTATCCCAGCGAGGTTAAATACCTGTAAAGAGTATACCTCAGGTCATTCTTATTCAAATCCTTTCCATCAAAATCCAATGAGCTTTTGCTGTTCCATGCCTCGCGCAATTCATCTTCGGCAACAAAGTAAAAAACATAATAACCATTTTCACGTGCAGAGGTATTAAAGTAATGTCGGTAGGTGTTTCCCTCTGTAGTTTTTTCCCTGAGAGCTGCCTCCCCGGGTACAACCAGCTTGCTTACCTTGTTGTACATGATTACAGCGGCTACAACAGAAAGGGTCACCACTAGCGTAAAAGCACTGGCAACAGCAATGCGAACCCACAATGTATTGGGACGAAACACAAATCTAATGGCTAAAAAGACAATAATGCCACCCAGACACAGTAGGCCGGTTAGTGAATTCAGGATGAACAGAAAAACAACCAACCAGCCCGAAATCAGGTAGGAAAGCATTCTCCATTTGTTGTTTGTGGTTAATCTATTGGTCAGCCAGGGTAAGGATACGATGGTCATACAGGTATACATACCCAGGTATAAATGCGAAACAAAAGGAGCTATTTGCCTGAAATTGGTGTAATTGCCCTGCAGGTAAATAATGAAACCTACAAAAGAAGAAAACACTACAGCACCGAAGAAAAACCAAAGAAGTATGTGTGCTTTTTGCTGAGACAGAGATTTTGAAGACACTACAAGAAAGGTGAGGGTAAGCATGGGTAATTTGTCTGTAAGATCGGAAAAAATGCCATAGGCAAGGTCCTGCGTCCATAATAACCCAACAACATGGATCATAAAAATCATGGAGAAAACCACTGCGGGTTTATTGTTGACAAAACGTTTGCTTTTTTCAGCATAATGCCCCTCGAGAAGCCAGTTTACGCCAAGAAGAATTTGGCTAAGACTCATCAAAAACCTTGACATGGGCATCGCCAGTGCCAGAGTAGATAGTAAAATAAAGTAAATCCAGTGATGTGTTTTTTCCGAAAACAATGACTTTTTATTCCAGTTTAACATTCTTCCTGATGCTAGTTTTATGCTGTTGCAAATCTAATAATTTGAGGGTCATAATTTACATTAAACAACACATTACCATTTACAATGAGTTTAATAAATAGTATTTTTGCATGTTTTGCATATGATCAACGCTTTATTTACATTAGGTATGGATGAAGTTTTGTATTGTTCTTATGGTAACATGCTAACCACTCATTTTATTGCTTAAAAATACTTGATTTAAAATGTCCAGGACCCGGTATCCCGAATATATTTCCAGATTTCTTGCAGCAGCGATAAATGCATTATCTTACTTACCTCTTTCGGTGTTGTATGTTTTTGCCGGACTAATGAGTTGGTTTTTATATAGAATAGGCCGTTACCGGGTAGAGGTTGTGAGAGAAAACCTGCAAAATTCATTTCCCGAAAAGTCCGTGAAAGAACTAAGGGCAATTGAAAGAAATTTTTACCGACAGTTTGCCCAGATCGTGGTAGAGGTTGTAAAACTCAGAACCATGTCTTTTATTGAACTAAGGCGTCGCTGCCAATATTCCCCTGAATCCGTAGATTTACTTGATAGTTATTATGATCATGGAAAAAGTGTGATGATCGCAATGGGGCATGTGGGCAACTGGGAGTGGGCAGGAGCCAGTTATCCGCTGTATAACAAGCATCGGGTGCTGACGGCATATAGGCCCCTGAAAAGTAAAATTACCAACGCAGAGACCCTTACAATGCGTCAGCGCACCGGCAATACGCTGGCCACCATGAAAAACCTTCCCATGGAGATGTTTAAGCTGCGAAAGGAGATTATGGCCACTGCTTTGATAGCCGACCAAACACCCCCCGCACAAAATGCTTTCTGGATTAACTTTCTTCACCAGGATACTCCCTTTTTCAAGGGGACAGAAGTATTGTCGCAAAAATTTAATTTACCATTGATTTGGGGAGGTGTAAGAAGAGTTAAACGGGGGTACTACCAGATAAACATGGAGCTTATCACCGATAATCCACGCAGCCATTCGGAGCCAGGTGCTATAACCAGATTATTTGCATCTTATCTTGAGAGGGATATTCAAAATCAACCCGAATCCTGGCTATGGTCGCACAGGAGATGGAAGCACCGGCGTGAAACCAGCTAATTCCTTATTTCATAAAGGGTGAAGAATTATCGTTGTATTTTAAAACGCTCCCCTATTCCAAAGGAGGTAATCCGGCCGTTTTCGTCACGCTCCTTGTTAATGGTTAACGAGGTTCCTGTCAGCTGACCTAATCCTGCCAGACTGTAGCCGGCCAGATCCCAGAATCCCAGTCTTTTTTCTGATACCTGTTCCTGGAAATTTTCTACATCAAACCCGGTGGTTCTCTCAATACCATCATAAGCGAGACTTGCCAGAGAGGTGTATTTCTTTGAAGGGTTAGAAGGTATGATATCGTCACTTTCCTGTTCCTCTTCTGTTTCATCGATACCATTTGCATAGGTGAGCCAGTAAAACTCTGTTTTTTTATCGATATTCAAGGGTTGTGTAAGCAAGGCAGCAACATGTGCCTGTTTTATGGGTTCCATTTGTGCCACTTGTATGGGTGTTCTTTCGGGCAGTGTTATGGGCGTACTTTCGTCAACTGATCTCTTAGCAAGAATGATCTTAGCGGGTTTTTCGGTCACTATTGGTGCATTTGCCTTCGCGGGAATAGCTTCCGGAACATCTGACTCTAAGTTGGTTTGTGTTTCGCCGGGAACGGATGTTTCAGGGATTACCTCAGCTACCTGCTTTTCGGTAGTAAGGTTGGGAAGCATTAAGTACAGGGTAGAAATAATAGCTATAACGGCTGCTGCGGCTGCAAGCTTTCTTACCAGGGGAAAATAATGACCCAGGGTATAGTGTTTTAATGCT
>JBEPXC010000075.1:0-15142 GCA_041642035.1 Sphingobacteriia bacterium | reverse complement strand
TATATTTAAGTGTATTCATCATAACCTTTGTCTTTAATGTTTTATAAAACAACTTTAAGATTCACCCCCACCGTGCGCATTTCGGGATAGGCATAAAGCTCAAAACCAGTATTATTGCCGGTACCAAAAGAGGACTCGGGAGAAATATTATCTGTGCTGCGCAAAATATAGAATAAGTTATTGGCAAATACAGACACCGAGATATCACGTAAAGGCGTATTGTTTAGTATTGAAGCAAAGCTGTATCCGAGCGAAAGCTGGCGAAAGCGGATGAAGGATGCATCATAAACAAAGGCTTCATGGATACGTGAAACGGCTTCCCAGTATTTTTGAGGATCAACAGAATATTCACCCTCCTGGTCTGAACCCGGGCGAACACCTTTTACTTTATAGCCAAGATTAAAATCTCCAGGGCTCAGATTGGGGTCACTGGCAGCTAATTCAACCGCACGATACCAGTCATCACGTCCCTGGGTGGTAAAATCCAGGGTACCATATTCGGCTCCAACCATATTGGAAACCGAAAAAATATCATGTCCCAGTTTTGAGTCAATATGGAATCCCAGGGAAATACCCTTATAATTAAACTCTGAATTGAAACCCCATAGTATATCGGGCATGGAATTTCCAATTATATTGTCTACCCGAATGGCCTGGTTTTGGTCTTTAGCCAGTTGGGGCATATTTTCTTCATTAAGAAGGATACGTCCCTGATCGTCGCGGGCAAAAGAGGTGCCCATGATGGCTCCTGCCGGACTACCCAACATAGCTACAATTCTTGCGCCGGAATCACCCAGCACCTGGCTTTGGACAATCATATCCACATCTTCGCTGATCTCCTCAACCTTACTCCATTGTCTGGTGAAGTTGAGACTGCTGGTCCAACGGAAATCGGTAGTTTCGATGAAACGATAGCTGGTAAAGAGCTCAATACCACTATTATTAACCAAACCTGAGTTAATGTAACCGGCGGTAAATCCTGAAGAAGGCGCCAGGGGATTTCTAAAAATCTGATCGCTGGTGCCCGTTTGATAGAAAGCAAGATCTGTTCTGAGTCGGTTGCCAAACATGATAAGCTCTATTCCGGCTTCCTGGCTGATGGTAAACTCAGGCTTTAAGTCATACTCCGGACGATCGGAATTAAGAAAACCATAAGGTAATCCCAGGTATTGATTAGGAGAGGTGCCGTACTGGAAATAGCGTTGTCCGGGCACATTACCCCCTGAACCGGTTGCCGCATAGGAGGCACGGATTTTAAACATATCGAACATATCAGGCAATCCAAAAGTCTCGTCAAGCAACCAACTGGCACTTACAGAGGGGTATTGGTATGATCTGTTGGCAGCCGAAAGCACCGATGTCCAGTCGTTGCGGAAGGTAAAATCAAGGAAGATCATTCGTTGATAATCCATACTCATCAAACCATACAGGGAATGTATTTCCACATCAGAAATGCCATTGGCAGAAATGGGATTGTTAAAGTTTTGTATCACATAAGGGCCCACCACATTAATCAACCCACTTTCGGAGCCTGAGGATAAGCCTCTGTATTTGCGTTGCATAATATTTCCACCGGCTGAAGCTCGCAGGGTAAATTTATTCCATTGATGTCCTCCACTAAGCAGAAAATCATAGTTCCCCTCGAAAAGCTCGAAACGATTCCAATTGCCTGTTGCGAGTCCTTCTGCTTTATAATAAGTATTGTGTGCAACGATTCTTTCTCTTTGATCATTATAGTAGTCCATACCGGCTTTCAGGCTCAGATCAAGATCGAAATTCAAGGCAAAGAGATTCTTCAAATTCATATTAGCACTGGCAAAACCCAACAACCTATGACGTTGATCCTGATTGGTGTTCAGATTTGTTGCCCAATAGGGATTTTGCAATAACGGAGAAGCAGCAAAAGAGGGAGCGGGTTGATCAAGAATAATGCTTCCATCTTCATTTACACGATAAGAACTATTCCATACAACCGGGAAATCTAATGTTGTTTGGTAAGGGTTCAACTGATCCATACTTACCGATGCAGGCAAAAGATTCATCAGATAAATAGGATTATCAGGAGAACCTGCCAGGTTGGGTCTGTTGAGGGTTTGTTGATTGATATAGTTGGCGCGGGCATCAAGGGTAAGATAGTCTGTAAACTTCGAGTCGTACCTCAGGTTAAAAGACCTCTTGTCAATTTCGTTGGTGCGAATCATACCATCGCTTTGATTCCAGGAAGCAGAGAAAAGGATACCATTATTCTCACCTCTTTTATCCAGGGTAATGGTATTATCAATGTTTAATGCGGGCCGGAAAAATTCATCATACCGATGCGTTGAAGACGGATTCAGGGTGACGGTTTCACCCAGGAAGTTAACGACTTCCTGTCCCTGCATTTTTGCCCCCCAGCTACGGCTGTTGAGTCGGCCAAAAGTACCTCCCGAACCTTGTGAGTATTGTGTCTGAAAATCGGGTTGAATGAGGGGTTGCTGAGAAGAGAATACCGCCTGATAGGAGATCCCTATTCCTTCTTTTCGGCCTCCACTGCGAGTGGTAATCATGATCACACCATTTTGCCCGCGGGCACCATAGAGAGCAGATGCAGCTCCACCTTTAAGTACACTTATGGATTCCACATCATCGAGATTGATGTTGTTGATGGCATTACCATAATCGAATCCACCGAATAAACCACCCGATGCACCGCCGGAGTTATCAATAGGTACTCCATCTATTACAAAGAGTGGGTCATTAGAGCCTGTGAGAGAGTTGGCCCCCCGGATCAGAATCCGTGAAGACCCCCCGGCACCACTTCCGGATTCGCCAATTTGTAATCCGGCCACCTGTCCGGCCAGACCCGACAAGGGGCTAATGCGGCTGGAATTGGTTAAGGCATCGCCCTCTACCTGCTGAACCGAGTAACCCAGGGCCTTTGATTCACGCTTGATGCCCAGGGCGGTGACTACTATCTCCTGCAGCTGTTCGATAGATGGCATAAGTACTACATCAATAAAATCCTTACCCTCCGTATTAAGCGTCTCGGGCAAGTAGCCAATAAAAGAAACCTCTATCTGATTCTGTCCCTCGGCCAATTCAAGAGAAAAATCTCCGTCCATGCCTGTGGTGGTGCCTGTGGTAGTGCCCGGTACAACAACAGTAGCACCTGGCAGCGTATTACCATCCTGATCGTATACAACGCCTTTTATGGTTCGTTGCGCGAAACCCATCATGCTGGTAAAAAGCAATAAAAAGATGAGTAAACTGATTTTTCTATATTGCATACATTTGGTTGTTTTGATGTTATTAAAGGCATCGCCTGCTTATTAGCTCAGCAAACGATCATGATTATACAGGTTACTTTTTGATGAGTTCAAAATTCTCAAATACCAGGGCACCGGCTCCTTTGAGTCCACCCAGATCTCCGAGTTCGGAAAATTCAATTTTGCAATCCTGAAATGGATTGACCAGGGCAGAGCTGGTGATTCCGGTTTTAAGCGGATCCAGCAGAAGGGTTTTTAATTTGGCAAACTTCCCCCCTATTATAATGAGTTGGGGGTTGAGCAAATTGATGATATTGCCCAGGGCATTGCCCAGCTTGAAGCTCATCTCCTGCACCAGGGAAATAGATAAGGTGTCACCCTTAAGGGCGGCCATGAGGACTTCATCGTATCTGACAGAAGATCCATCTTCAGGAATCTCCACCATGGTTTTTTCGCCTGAGGCTACCCTGTCCATAAAATCTTCTTCCAGGGCATAACCCCCTACATCAGTGCCCAGGCAACCTTTCTTGCCACAGAGGCATATTTTGTCGCGGTTACCAAATTGCATATGACCCAGCTCGCCGGCAAAGCCCATCCCACCGTTTACAATCTTGTTGTCGATGACCAAACAGGTACCCAATCCACGACTAAGATTAATCACTATGGCATCGCTGGTATTATTGGCCTTACCAATTATTTTCTCAGCCATACCCAAACAACGGGTATCATTATTTAGAAAAACGGGTATATCCAGGGTTTTTGACAGATATTCCCCCAGGGGTTCATCCATAAAATTAAAATAGGTGAGACTCTCGCCGGTTTCATTCTTGACGCGTCCGGTTATACCCATTCCCATGCCCAGAATACTCTCTTCTCCAACCCCTGAGTTTTCGAGGCATTCCAAAATAAAGGCTTCCACATTATGCAAACATTCAAGGGTATTCTCAAGGATAAAATCTGTTTTCTGCCGGTAATATACGGTATTGAGTTTTGAGTCAATGATACCCACGGTTATTCTTTTCAAAAGTATTTCAACACTCAAGGCATAAAAATTCACATTCTTAAGGGCATAAATGGCGGGCTTACGTCCGTTAAGGGTTTCTTTTTTACCTACGATAGACAGAAAGCCTTCGACCTGCAGTTCATTGACCAGTTTGATACCCGTTGGGGCACTTATTTTCAGCTCCTTGCAAATGTCGGGAACGGTAATGCCATGACCGTTTTGCGAAATCACCTGAATGATTCGAAGCTTCTGTTGCATCAGTCGGGTTTCATTGGTGATCTCACTAAAATTACTTTTGAAAATAGCTTTCATAATGGTTCAGGTTGGTGGTGTTGGTTTCGTCCTTTGGCGGACAACAGAATTAAATATTTGATAGTCAAGGCAAAAGATGGAATCCGGCAATCAAAAATCTGTGTATTCTTAATTTGATCCTCTTATCTTTAGCGCCTACAAGTTTATTAAACTTTTTACTAATATCAAAGTAATTTTTAATTATTTTAAATATATAGGAATTCCGCTGAAATTTTAGGACCCAAAATTCATGCGTAAAAACCAGACTGCAGGAATAAACATAAAAAGTCACTTAGGGGTTATATTATTGTATTTGTGTTTTTTACAAGTCATATAACACCAGTTTTCATAAAAAAGAAATGTAAATTTAAGGAAATTAATTTTACTCCGGGAGGTATGTTGCACAGAAATTTTTCGAGGCAAATGTTAAGACCGGGAAATTTTTTTTTGCAAACAAAAAATTTTTTCTACATTTGTTCACTCAATGAATAAACAAATATGCTTGAACTAAAAGAAAGAAGTCACAAAAGAGTATTCTCGCTGATACGCGCACAAGGAAGAGTATCAGGAGCTCTGTTATCCAAACAAACAGAAATGCAGCCCTCTTCCCTGGTTTATATTCTGCGACATTTGAAGGAAAAGGATCTTATTCGTGTGAGTGGATTTGGCAACTCAACAGACAAGGGCGGTAAACGCCCGGTACTATGGGAGGTAAACCCTGATTATGGCACTATTATGGGCCTGGAAATAATGCGTCATGCCATAAGGGCCGTTGTAGTAAACCTGGCCGGTGATGTGTTAATGAAAGTAGAAAAGGAATTCAACCCCGGTCGTACAGAGAAAAACGTTACGCGTATCATCAATACCATAGCCGAAATCATTTCAGAATCGGGTGGTGCCCCTGAAAAGTTGCTTTATATTTCTCTTGCCATCCCGGGAGTTATTAATCCAGTTACCCATAAGATCGTGTATTCCTTTGGATTAAAAATGGAAGACTTTGATATGAAATCGCGTCTTTCAGAGCATTTTAATGTACCTATTGGTATTATCAACGATGCCAATGCAGGCGCTCTTGGAGAGCAGTGGTTTAATAAAGGGGAGACCATCATCAACAATATACTCTATATAATGTATAATCCTCTGGTAGGAGGGATGGGATTGGGTGTGGTGGTCAATCAAAAACTATACACAGGCTCCAACGGGGTAGCAGGAGAGATCTTTTCGAGAATCCCTTCTTTGCAGCATATCATTAAAGAAATACAGGAAGAGCAACCCGGCATAGAGAATTACTTTCCACCGGGTAAAAATATTGCCGAGGTTCAAATTTCCGATCTCTACAACTATTCCAAAAAAGACTGTCCATTGTCAACCAGTGTGCTGGCCAGACTCAGTAAGCTTGTGGCCAAAGAAATCAGTAAAATAACCGGTTTGTTTGATCCCGAAAGGATTACTCTTGGCGGTGATTTGAGCATTTGTGAAAATCTTTGCTGCAATGAAATTGTTTTTGCATTGCGCGATTTGCTCAACAAGCATTATCCTTTTAAAATTCAGATTCCGCAAATCCAGTATGCCAAATCAAAAATCTTTTCTGCTGCAATAGGCGCTACTGCTTTATACTTGTCAGACGAACTGGCATTGTAAGAAAGCTAAAATTGGCTTGCCGGAAATAATTCTTCGTATATTTATAAAAAAATAATCGTTGCTCCGGTGGCTTCTGGTTTGATTTGCGGGTGCATTTTTCCGTCAAAAAGAAACCTGAACCCTGGTGGGCAATGGCAAACAAATATTAAAATTCAACTACTACACCATGCGCCTGCCCCAATCATTCATTCTAATCATCTTTATCTCTTTTACCCTTGTCCTTAGTGCTTGCAACCGTTCCACAAAAAGTTTTTTTCACGAAGGCGTTTCTGCAGAACTGGCCAAATACAGATCCCGACAAATTTATGATGTAAATTATCAGCTACACTTCGACATTCCTGAACAGCAAGAGGAAGCGATAAAAGGTACCGTGAAGGTATTGTTCAAACCCCTTAAAGCCCGTCATGGGGTAATTCTGGATTTCACACCCGGCGAGTCGGCTGTTCATCAGCTCAGGGTAAATGACCAACAAAGTGAATATTTTATTCTAAATGGGCATATTTATATTGATGCCGATCAACTGATTCCCCGCCAGCAAAACGTAATTGAAATATCTTTCACGGCCTCCGATCAGGCTCTTAACCGTTCGGATGATTTCATGTACACCCTGTTTGTGCCCGACAAAGCATCCACGGCATTCCCCTGTTTCGACCAACCCGATATAAAGGCCCGCTTCAGCCTGAGCCTTGATATTCCTGATCAATGGACAGCCATCAGCAACGGCAAAGAAAAAGAAACCGTCGCTGCCGACAACAGAAAAACTATGGCTTTTGCCTCCGGTAATCCCATCAGCACCTATTTGTTTGCCTTTGCTGCAGGAGAATTTGATGTAATAACCCATACACAGGATAATCGCTCCCTTCGAATGTTTCACCGCGAAACCGATGATCTGAACCTGGAAAACAATGTCTCTGCAATCTTCGACCAGCATTTCACCGCCTTGCAATGGCTGGAAGATTATACGGGCATCCCCTACCCTTATGAAAAGTTCGACATTGCCCTGATTCCCGGTTTTCAATATAGCGGCATGGAACATCCCGGAGCAGTCTGGTATCGCGACAGCCGGTTGCTCATTGACAAAAACCCTCCCCTTACCCAGGTTATGCGTAAGGCCTCGCTTATTGCTCACGAAACAGCACACATGTGGTTTGGAAATCTTGTCACCATGCAATGGTTTGATGATGTATGGCTAAAAGAAGTGTTTGCCGGTTTCATGGCCGATAAGATTTTACAACAGCAATTCCCCGATGAGAATCACACCCTGCAGTTTTTGTTATCGCACTATCCCAAAGCCATGTCTGTTGATCGTACTGCCGGCACCCACCCCATAAAACAACACTTGGCTAATATGAAAATGGCGGGCACGCTCTATGGACCAATTATATACAACAAAGCACCCATCGTTTTTGAGCAGCTTGAACTCATCATGAAACCACAGAAATTTCAGACTGCTGTCAGGGAATACCTTATGACCTATGCACATGGCAATGCCGACTGGTCGGATCTTGTAACCATTATGGACAAGCACAGCGAGGAAAATATTTCAAACTGGAGCGATGCATGGGTTTATGGGAGTGGATTGCCACACATTGGCTATTCACGGAATCCACAGGAGGGGGAATTAACCCCTATACATATCCAACAAGATGTAATTACCGACGATAAAACTTTTCCGGCGCAGTATCTGGGCATTCATATAGTATCGAAAGAAAATAAAATACAAGAGCGAATATGGTTTGATGAACCATCTGTTCAATTCTCTCCTTCCTATCTACCCGATACTTCCATGGCTGTGATGCTTAATGGGATGGGTATGGGATATGGGTTTTTCAGGCTCCTGGATGCCGATACAAAGTTCATTAGGCAAAACTTACAAAATATAGAGGATGAATCTCTTCGTGCCGCGATATACCTCAATATGTATGAAAACTTTTTACATCATACCCTCAGTAGCGAATTCTTTTATACCTACCTGATTCATGCCATCACGATGGAAGATCAACAGCTCCTGCAAAACTATCTGCTCGATAACCTAAAAGTTTGGGCCTTGAATTATCCATCTTACAGCAGCAATACATTACTGCAGGAGGAAGTGGAGAATCTGCTCTGGCAAAAAATGCTTGGTGCCGACGCAAAAATATCATCCTTGTATCTGGAAACCTGGTTAAAACTTGCCCGTACTCCCGATAGTGGTGAGAAGATGCGGGCCCTTTACCTGGGCGAGCTTACAGCCGATAACCTCAGCATCAGCGAGCAAAACTACACCGTACTGGCCTTGGAGGCATCTATACGTGATGAAGCCAATGCCGATTTACTGCAAAAAGAAACACAAAGGATAAAAAACCCCGACAGGCTTAAAAGGTTTAATTACATCCTTCCTGCTGCTTCTATCCATGAAGAGGAGCGTGATCAGTTTTTCGAACGGTTAAAAAATCCGGAAAACCGGAATCCCGAGCCCTGGGTGGTGGATGCCCTTTACTATCTTCATCATCCTTTGCATGCCAATCAGGGCATGCAATATATACCCCATAGTCTTGACATGTTGCAGGAGATACAACAAACCGGTGATATCTTCTTTCCGCAAAACTGGCTTATGGCTACCCTGGATAATTACAGCAACCCGCAGGTAGCGGCACTGGTAAATCAATACCTGGATACGCATCCTGATCTGGAAGAAAACCTAAGGTTAAAAGTTTTACAATCGTCTGATATACTTATGCGCTCGGCACGGACTCAGCAGTAGCAATGCTTTCAGAATAATAATTTTCAAATCGGAGAGATCCTCTGTTCACCAAAGGCTTTGGAGAAAAGTTAATCATTGCCGTATCAATAACGTAATATAAGCGCATCAAAGCCGATTTTACACGCTTATGCTACGCTTATGCTACGGTTATGATACGCTTATGCTACGGTTTAAGTATTTTACGGGTGTAGGGTTTTGGGATTTTTTGAGGAGAAATTATACTTCCCGTTTATCATTGACCCGTTTGGAGATGCCTATAGACACTTCATAGAGCACATACAAAGGAATGCTGACCAGGATCTGGCTGAACACATCGGGGGGTGTAATAATGGCAGAAAGGGCAATGATCAAAATGAAAGCTACTTTGCGGTTCTTTCTCATAAATTCGGGGGTAAGCAAGCCTACCCTACTAAGAAAATAGGCAATAACCGGCAACTCAAAAACAATACCCGTGGCAAAGGTTACCATCGTTACCGTAGAGATATAGGAACGTAAAGCTACGTGGTTGGCCACCATCTCGCTCACCTGGTATCCACCTAAAAAATTAATGGTAAGGGGAGCGATCAGGAAATAACTAAAACTTACCCCTGATAAGAACAAAAAAGAAGTCACCAAAACGGCACCCCGGCTGTTGGCTTGTTCTTCAGGATGTAGCGCGGGCCTGATAAAGCGCCAGAACTCCCATATTATGTATGGGAAAGCCACTATTAATCCAGCAATCAAAGAAACGAGAATATGCGTTTTAAATTGACCGGCAAGATCAATATTGATAATTTCGACGGGATTCTGATTGATACAAAGCGTGGGTGTTGAGACAATTTCGGCAAAACGACAAAACAGTTTGTTTGTTATAAAATAGGGCTCTTTGGGGGCCAGGATGATATAATCAAAAACAAAATCTTTGGCTATAAAGGCTACTACGGCCAACAGGAAAATGGCAATGCCCGAACGAACAAGATGTCCGCGCAACTCTTCAAGGTGCGACCAGAAACTCATAGCATCCTGCTGGCCTGTTTCTTTATCGGATTTTTTTTCTTTAGTGCTCAAGGGAAACTGTTTTTTTTTGAAGTTGCTAAATTAATACAGATTAATGAATGTAGGAGAAATAATTTAAGCCGTAACAAAATCGTATTTTTTGCTGCAATCACCCCCGGCAAGTTATAAAAAAAGCTGCTCCCCGGAGGAAACAGCTTTTACTTCTTTTCTGCAATGAGCAGTATAGGTGTCTTAAGCAGGATGAATTGCCTCTACGGGGCAAACGTCTGCACAAGAACCACAGTCAGTGCATACATCAGGATCAATTTTATAGATGTCTCCTTCAGATATTGCGTCAACGGGACATTCGTCGATGCAACTGCCACATGCAGTACAATCTTCAGTGATTATGTAAGCCATTTGAGTAAGGATTTAGTTAATAAATACGTTGTTAATTCTGATTGCAAATATAAGTCCTTAATCTGAACAACCTACAAAAAAAATGCTTTCTCATCTAATTTGAAATGGTTTTAAATAATACTCTGTTCAAACTCTCGATTTGCCTGTCTTTTTCTTATTTAGCAAATACTGGTAGCTCGAAGCTCGAAGCGGGAAGCTCGAAGCGGGAAACTCGAAGAAAGCTGATAGTATGGGAAGACTTTCAATCGGGACAGGCTGTCTGGAGGACATAGAAACGTCTGGAATGAGAGCTATACTGTAAGTACTTTGTTATTTCTCATAGGCTTTGCCGCACGGCATGAGGGACTAAAAGCTAATACCTTTAGAAGGTTTAGCTAATAGGGATGAAAAGAAGAATGGCTGGAAATTCCAATAAAACGCAATAAAAGAGGGTGGTTTTTTACCATCGAAACATGCGCTTTTTGGGGCTGCTAAAAAAGTCTATCTTTTTTTTTGATTAGTTCGGAATTAAACAATTAACTTCGCAAACTATATGCAAAACACGGGCGATATATGCTGTCAAAAATCGAATATTTTGCCCGTAGAAGTAATATCACTATTGATCAAACTTAAGTTTAAATACATGCAATAATTACTCTTTAAATCCAACACAATATATCAAAGCAAAACAACCAAATTATGGCTAAACAAAAGAATATCCTTGAATTGGAAGATGTTGTTGTAAAGTTTGTGGGCGATTCGGGCGATGGAATGCAGTTAACAGGCACCCTGTTTTCTGATACAGCAGCTCTTGCCGGCAACGATTTGGCAACCTTTCCCGATTTTCCTGCAGAAATCCGGGCACCACAAAATACCGTTGCCGGGGTGAGTGGTTTCCAGGTGCATCTGGGTCAGAGAAAAATACATACCTCTGGCGATATGTGCGACGTATTGGTTGCCATGAACCCAGCCTCTTTAAGAGCAAATATTAAATGGGCAAAACCAGGAGCCACCATCATTATTGATGAGTCGACTTTTGAGAAAAAATTTATTGAAAAAGCCGGTTACCAGACCAACCCTTTGGAAGATGGCAGCCTTGGCGGATATCACCTAATTAAGGCCCCTATTACAGTGCTCACCAAAGAAGCTCTTGCCAGTATAGAAATAGATAAAAAGATGGCCGAAAAGACCAAGAATATGTTTGTTCTTGGCATGATGTATTTTCTTTTTCAACGCGATCTGAATAAGACACTGGATTTTATCCAAAAGAAATTCAAAAATAAGCCAGAGGTTGTTCAGGCCAATCATGTTGCCCTTAAAGCAGGTTACAATTATGCAGACACCGTTGAAGCCATTGTTTCCACTATTAAGGTAGGGGCAGCACCCATGACAAAGGGTCGTTACAGAAGCATTACCGGCAATATTGCAACAGCCTGGGGCTTACTGGCAGCAGCAGAAAGAAGTGGAAGGCCGCTTTTTCTGGGCTCCTATCCTATAACCCCTGCCACAGAAATATTAATGGAGCTTTCTAAGCATAAATCTCTGGGAGCCAAAGTATTTCAGGCGGAAGACGAAATAGCAGGTATTAGTTCAGCCATAGGGGCCAGCTTTGCAGGTTCACTGGCTGTTACCACCACTTCAGGCCCCGGTCTGTCTCTCAAAAGTGAAGCTATGGGTTTGGCGGTTATTACCGAATTGCCTTTAGTTATTGTTAACGTACAAAGAGCAGGTCCTTCTACAGGATTGCCCACTAAGAGTGAACAAAGTGACCTTATGCAGGCCTTGTTTGGAAGAAATGGTGAGGCACCCATGATTGTGGTAGCGGCATCTTCTCCGGCCAATTGTTTTCATTACGCCTATATGGCCAGTAAACTAAGCCTTGAACACATGACACCGGTAATTTTACTTACCGACGGACATATGGGATTTGGATCTGAATTATTTAAAATACCCAAGGTTTCTGATATGCCCGAGATTCATCCTCCTTTAGCAAAGGCTAAAGATCCTGATTACAAGCCTTACCGCCGTGATCCGATAACCCTGGCCCGCAAATGGGCTATACCCGGCACCGAAGGTCTCAGACACCGAATCGGAGGACTGGAGAAAACCAATATCGATGGAAATGTATCGACCGATCCCCTCAATCATGAACTGATGGTAAACATTAGGGAGGATAAAGTGATGCGTGTAGCCAATTACATCCCTGAACAAGAAGTGCTGGGCGAAAGCACCGGTGAGCTTTTGGTTGTTGGATGGGGCGGAACAGAAGGCATGCTTAAATCGGCGGTTGGACAAATGCAGGGCAATGGCCACAAAATTAGTCTAGCCCAATTCAATTATATCATGCCTCTGCCAAAGAATACAGCCGAAGTCTTTTCAGGTTTCAAGAAAATTCTCGTGTGTGAGCTCAACAAGGGCCAGTTTGTGAATTATCTCCGAATGACCCATCCTGAATTCAAATACCTGCAACACAACAAGGTGCAGGGATTGCCATTTCACGTTACGGAGCTCACCCAGGTATTTACCAAACATTTGGAGGAATAGTTATGTTAGATAAAACAATAGAAAAATCTCCCGTAGAATTATCCAAAGAAGATTTTGCCAGTGATCAAATGGTTAAATGGTGCCCCGGCTGCGGAGGACATGCCATATTAGCTGCTGTGGAAAACGTTTTCCCTAAAATTGGTTACAAAAAAGAGAATTTTGCCATCGTGTCGGGTATCGGATGCTCATCCCGTTTCCCCTATTACGTGCACACCTATGGTTTTCATGGCATACATGGAAGAGCCGCCGCTATTGCCAGTGGCGTAAAAATAGCCAATCCGGGCCTGAGTCTCTGGATTGCGACTGGTGACGGCGATTCTATGGCTATTGGGGGCAATCATTTTATCCACTTGATAAGAAGAAATATTGATGTCAATATTCTGCTTTTCAACAACCAGATTTATGGTCTTACCAAGGGGCAGTTTTCTCCTACCACCCCCATGGGGCAGAAAACCAAAACATCACCCCAGGGCACCATTGAACATCCATTTGTGCCCGCCGGCCTGGTCATGGGCGCGCAAGGAACCTTCTTCGCCAGGGTGCCCGATAACAATGTTAAGCTCATGACCGAAGTGCTCTATGAAGCTGCCAAACATGACGGAACATCGGTGGTGGAAATTCTCGAAAACTGTATCATCTTTAACGATAAGGCGCATGCAGGCATTACCTCAAGAGAGAATCGCGATGAAAATCAGATCATACTCCGCCATGGACAACCCATGATATTTGGTAAAAACCACGATAAGGGTATTATCCTCAGGGGTACCTCCCTGCTGGTTGTGGAGATAGGTAAGGATGGTATTAGCGAAAAAGATTTACTTATTCACGACCAATACAGCGACGACCCGGGCATTCACCGGATGCTTGGTCGCATGACCGGCCCTGATTTTCCTCTGGCCATGGGCGTTATTCGCTCTGCATCAGCATTTACCTACGACGATAAGGTAGAAGAGCAAATTGCCTATGCCAGGCAAAACAGCAAAATTCAATGTGTTGATGATCTGCTCAACAGTGGTGATACCTGGGAGCTTTAATTCAATTTGTATATAGTGCGCGGGGGTGTCTTTTGAAAACGATCGACATCCCCGCTTTATGTTATAACCATCATGCCAACCCCAATAGATTCCGGATCGGGAAACGAGAAGCGCGTTTTTAAAACCTTTCCCCTTACAACGCCTCATCCGGGTTATGCTCAGTTTATCCAATGGGCAGCGTCAAGAAACAAGCATGTGGCTTTTCTGAGCTCTTCGGGCATCCATACGGATCCTTACTCGGAAACCGATGCCATCCTGGCCACGGGCATCAGAGAGCAAATCTGTGTGCCAGAAACAAGTGCTGCCTTCGAAGTATTAAAGGAATTTACGACTTTACAACAAGACTGGATTTTTGGCTTTCTTTCCTACGATTTAAAAAATCAATTGGAAGATCTTACTTCATCTCATGCTGATGGTGTTGAAATGCCCCTGATGCATTTTTTCGTCCCCCAACATCTGTTCATATTCCGTAACAATAGGGTAGAGATTGGAATGGTGGGCACAGACGATCAAGAGCCAGATCATGAAACACTCTTCAGTGAAGTACTCTCTTATTCTCCACCTTCACCCAGGCACAAGGGCGTTACTGTTCAACATAATGTAAAGCGGGATGAATATATAAACACCGTAAAAAAGATAAAAGAACACATTCAAAAAGGTGATATTTATGAGGCCAATTATTGTATTGAGTTTTATGCAGAAGATGCTGTTATTGATCCGGTAGAGACTTTTCTCAATTTAAACCGGAATAATCCGGCGCCCTTTTCCTGCTTCTATCGGTATGAAGACAAATATCTTTTGTCTTCCTCTCCCGAGCGTTTTTTAGCCAAAAGAGACAATATGCTGATTTCACAACCGATAAAAGGTACGATCAGACGGGGAAGCAATGCGAAGGAAGACCAGGCATTAAAGCAACAACTGGCCAATGATCCTAAAGAAAGAAGTGAAAATGTAATGATTGTTGATTTGGTGCGCAATGATTTGTCAAAGACAGCCATGGATGGCAGCGTAGCGGTAAGGGAATTGTGTGGGATATACAGTTACACCTATGTTCATCAGATGATATCGACCATTACTTCCAGCTTGCGCGAAGACATTCATTTTATAGATGCAATAAAAGAATGTTTCCCTATGGGCAGTATGACGGGTGCACCCAAAATAAGAGCGATGCAGATCATTGAAGAATGTGAATCAACACGCAGAGGCCTCTATTCAGGCGCTGTTGGCTACATAACCCCTTGGCACGATTTCGACTTCAACGTAATCA
>JBEPXC010000074.1:0-15187 GCA_041642035.1 Sphingobacteriia bacterium | reverse complement strand
GATAATACCGCCCATTATGGCAATCTTCCTTCCGGAGCATATACTTTCAGGGTAAAGGCCATGAACAGGATGGGGCTTTGGAGTGAAGAAGAAAAGTTTTCGTTTGTAATCATGACCCCATGGTGGGTAACCTGGTGGGCATGGATGTTGTATTTACTGGCAGGCTTTCTGCTCATCAACTTCTTTATCCGTTCCAGAGAACGCTCATTAGTGTTAGAAAATCAGTTACTCGACAATGAAGTAGAACTGGCACGCAAAACCATCGAAATCAAACAGAATATTATTGCCAACGTCAGTCACGAACTGCGTACCCCCCTGACAGGAATAATCGGACTTACCGACATTCTTGCTAAAACCCCTCTCAATGATACCCAGATGGAGTATTTGCTCACCCTGAAGCAAACCGGAAACAACCTTCGGGAAATCATCAATCAGATTCTTGACTATGCCAAAATAGAATCGGGCGAGGTAAGTTTGAAAAATGCCTGTTTCTCGATAGATGAAATATTTTCTCATGCCGAAAAGGTATTTGAATCCCTGCAACAAAAAGAGGATGTGATCATTCAAACCAGAATATTACCCGGTGTACCGGCTTCATTATACGGAGACCGGGGCCGTATAAACCAGATTCTACACAACCTGCTCTATAACGCGATTAAATTTACTCATAGGGGCAGCATAAGCCTTGAAGCCCGTGTGGTGCAGAGATACCCAAAAGATGCGCAGGGTAATGAAGAACTTTTGATTAAAATATCGGTCGAAGACACTGGTGTGGGTATTTCTCAGGAAGCCATTAAAAAACTTTTTGTCCCTTTTTCTCAGATCGAGAACAACGATATACGCAATACCGATAGTACAGGCCTGGGTCTGGCTATTTCAAAAAAGCTTTCGGCTTTACTGGGCGGATCAATTGGTATTGAAAGCAAAGTCGGTCTGGGCAGTTTGTTCTGGTTCACTTTTAAGGTAAAAACCTCTAATAAAATAGACACAACACAAAACCATACGGATACCCCGGCCGATACTACATTGGGTCCCCAGCGGATACTTTTGGTGGAAGATAAAAAAGTTAATCAGCTTGTGATAAAGCTGTTGCTCGAAACCATGGGCCACACCGTTGCACTGGCATCTCATGGGCAGGAAGCAATGGATATGTTTTATCCCGGAAAATTCGATGCCATACTCATGGACATACAGATGCCTGTTATGGATGGAATTACGGCAACCCAGGAGCTAAAATCAAAGTATAAATCCCTCCCTCCTATTATCGGGCTCAGCGCCAATGCCTTTGAAGGCGATCGCAAAAAATACATGAGTCTGGGTATGGACGAATACATTACCAAGCCTGTTACAGAAGAAAGCCTTCAAAATGTACTCATGAAAATGTGTATTCCAGCTGAATAAACGTAAAATTTATTCAGCCACTGCCTTTGCGTATTCTTATACTCAACTTTGACCTTTGAATGTAGTGGCAATAATCCATTGCTGTATCAAGGCCGTACTTAAACCGTATTTAAACCGTATTTTTACGGTTTAAATACGGTTTAAGTACGGAGATGGTCTGGAGGTGTTCTTATTATGAGGTGCACCCGATATGAAACCACTATCCTATCCACCCCTCTAACCAGATGTTTTATAACTCAATCTCCACCTTTATCTTTGGGTTAAAAAGATATGAACAAAGAATATGAAATGCCAGAACATATCGTCACCTTGAGGGAAATTGGATTAACCATTACTGAGTTATATTGCCTGCAAAATGCCCCAAGCCTCCATAGCATGAAATACTGGATAAAAAAAGTCCACCTTAGCCATACACGATAATAACGTGAAGGGTATTTAGACAGATAAAAAAACAGTAAATTATGCCACCCCCTAAAACACAGAACGCCTCAACACATTAACGCTACAGGCCAAATACACCAGTGTAAAACACATAATTCTTAAAGGCCAAGCAGGGCCTCGTATGGATAAAAAACCCGTTCTACCCTCATCCAAATGTGTAGACCCTCCTAAGGAAATCAGCCGTCACAAATCAGGAAAAATTACTTATGACGGTCAAGTATATTTTTCAGTACCTTGTCGGCACAATTCCTTGTTGGACAAGTTATATTTGTCTTTCATTGTATTTAATCATTTATTCATCATTAAAAAAACAATTATCATGAAAAACAATGTACTATGGATGAATGTGCTGTTGAGCTTGGTGCTGCTGTTGGCTACTGACATGGGACAGGCACAAATGACAACTGCGGGCGGACGGGCCCCCAATGAATATACGGCAACAGTAACTCCTGATGTGGTGGCCCAAACCGGACAGGCCATTCCCTTTAGCCTGATGTTGATGAACGTGAGCCCAGCCAGGGAAGGCGGATGCGGAGACGATCACAACGAGGGTGGTTGTGGCGATGATCACGATGATGGAGGCTGTGGAGATGACCACGACGATGGTGGCTGCGGCGATGATCACGATGATGGTGGTTGTGGAGATGACCACGACGATGGTGGCTGCGGCGATGACCACGACGATGGTGGTTGTGGAGATGACCACGACGATGGTGGCTGCGGCGATGACCACGATGATGGTGGTTGTGGAGATGACCACGATGATGGTGGCTGCGGCGATGATCACGACGATGGTGGCTGCGGTGGCGAGACCTCAGAACCCGGCTCGATGGCCATCAAGAAGATTACCTTGTGGCTGCCACAGGGCATCACCATTGCCGACCTCCGCAACATTGACTACTACACCATGCCTTGCGACAGGCAGTGGATGCGCACAGAACTTGAGGCCACCGACCGGATTGTGTTTGTGGCACAGCATGGTCGTGCGCACCGCCTGGGACGCGACCAGGCATTCGTACTGACCTTCAGTCTGCTCTCCTCTTACACCGGAGAGCTGCAATGGATTACCGAATTGTCGCACTGCCCGGGAAAGGGAGGGCGTGCCTTTCAGCTGGTGACCATGCCCGGCCATCAGTATACTGATGCCCACCCCACGACAATGCTCTATACTCCCGGCAGGGATCTGCTGGCCGGCGGAGGCCACATCATAACGACACAGTCTCACGGCAGCCATGCCCCGGCGGATGGCACTCCACTGAACTTCATGCTGAGTGCCAGAACACTAAAGCAACGCAACAATCTATTGCTGCGGGGATTAATCCTCTTTAGCTATAGTGACCAACAAGGTAACCGCTGGTACTTTCAGTCTAATGAGCTCCTGGGCATGGGCGTCGACAACATCTTCGGACCGCAGGCTAAAGCGGGTTGGATTGCTGCACGCGGCAAGCTCTCGTCCGGAAAAACGGTGCTGTACAACGTGGTGCTACAAGCCACTTTGGTGGATCGTGGGGTACCCGGAAAGGGCGATGAGGTGGCCTTCACCCTCAGACAGAACAATATCCTGCTGCTCTCCACCCACTGGCAGGACAAGACCACCATCAGCCAGCCCCTGACACGTGGCAACATACTCATCCTTGGTGGTGGCACCCCGGCCGGTGTGGTGGTGCTGAAGTCAGACACACCTGAGCTGATGCCGGAGACCGTCAACACGTTGCAGATCACCGCATACCCCAATCCATTCCGCGAGAAGCTACACTTCCGCTTCACCCCCTCTGAGGACGCCCCTGTGCTTCTGCAGCTTTACGATATGAGCGGCAGGCTGATTACCACCCTGGTGGAAGAATATGCAAGTGCGGGAGAACTCTACGAGGTGGACTATGTAGCGCAACTGGAAAATACCGGCATGATAATCTATAGGCTGATCGTTGGTGAGCAGATACAGACGGGGAAAGTACTGTATCAAAGGTGATTATCAGGTTAACCCGAAATCTTTGATGAGCCAGGTTAATTTTCTGCATAGTAACAAACAATGGCCTGATAAAAAACACTTATCAGGCCATTGTTTGTTATTTGGTTTATCACCAGAACTATTGAAAGGTATATGAGGATTAATATTCTTTAAGCCTCATCAAGCCGGGGAACTTTCTCCTTAGTTTATGCTTATTGTCCGTGACAGTTTTTAAACTTCTTACCACTACCACAAGGACAAGGTTCATTGCGCCCCACCTTTTTCTCTACCCTGACGGGTTCCACTTTGCGATTGGCACTTGAACCGGGAACATCGCTGCGCCCGGCATTCAGGCGGCTCATATCGGTGCGTCGGGGTGCTTCGGCGGCACGTACTTTTGAAGGATCGTTTACGGGTAACTTTGCCTTGATAAGGAAAGAGATGATATCCTTATTTACCTTTTGAATCATTTGCTTAAATAACTCAAAGGACTCAAACTTGTAAACCAATAAGGGGTCTTTTTGCTCATAAGTGGCATTCTGCACCGATTGTTTCAGATCATCCATCTCGCGCAGGTGCTCTTTCCAGGCATTATCGATGATAGCCAGGGTAATGCTTTTTTCTATGGAAAGGGAAACCTCTCGTCCTTCTGTTTCGAAAGCCTTTTGAAGATGCGTCAACACGTTGAGGGTTTTGAATCCATCAGAAACCGGAATGGCAATATTTTCATACTGTTGACCTGAATTTTCATAGACATCTCTGATCACAGGATAGGCCAACTGAGCAATAGTATCAATTTTTTCACGATATCTTTTGGATGCCACAACAAATACCTCTTCAGTCAGTTTGGTTGTCTTGGTATCCATAAAGGTTTTCTCATCGATGGGCACATCAATACCCAGGGTGCGAATCATTTCCATTTTGAATCCCTGGTAGTCACTGCCATCCTGATAATCGGCCACGGCCTGTTCACAAACATCATAAAGCATATTGGAAAGGTCAACGGCCAAACGTTCGCCAAAGAGTGCATTTCTGCGCTTTCTGTAGATTACCTCTCTTTGCGCATTCATTACATCATCGTATTCCAGCAATCTCTTGCGCACGCCAAAGTTGTTCTCTTCAACTTTTTTCTGTGCTCTTTCGATGGAATTGGTAATCATAGAATGCTGAATGACCTCGCCTTCCTGCAGTCCAAGGCGGTCCATGATACGGCTGATTCTGTCGGATCCGAAGATTCGCATCAGGTCGTCTTCCAGCGAGACAAAGAATTGTGAAGAACCGGGGTCACCCTGTCTACCGGCCCTACCTCTTAGCTGGCGGTCAACGCGACGAGATTCGTGTCGTTCGGTACCTATAATGGCCAAACCACCAGCTTCCTTAACACCGGGCCCGAGTTTAATGTCCGTACCCCTACCCGCCATGTTGGTGGCAATGGTAACATTACCGGGTTTACCGGCATCGGCAACCACCTGAGCTTCGCGCTGGTGCTGCTTGGCATTAAGGATATTGTGCTTAATCTTACGGATGCTAAGCATTTTGCTCAACAATTCGGATATCTCAACAGAAGTGGTACCCACTAATATGGGGCGATTATTACTCACCAGATTTACAATCTCATCAATTACGGCATTGTATTTCTCCCGCTTGGTTTTGTAGACCAGATCTTCATAGTCCTGTCGTACAATGGGGCGATTGGTTGGAATGACCACAACATCGAGTTTATAGATATTCCATAGTTCGCCGGCTTCTGTTTCGGCAGTACCCGTCATACCGGCCAGTTTGCCATACATCCTAAAATAATTCTGTAGGGTAATGGTAGCATAGGTTTGGGTAACGGCTTCAATTTTCGCATTTTCCTTGGCTTCAATAGCCTGGTGCAGACCATCGGAGTATCGCCGGCCTTCCATGATACGGCCGGTTTGCTCATCTACAATCTTCACCTTATTGTCCATGATGACATATTCGGTATCTTTTTCGAAGAGTGTATAGGCCTTCAGAAGCTGGTTGATGGTATGCACACGTTCGGACTTTGCCGAGAAATCGTTGAGCATTTCATTCTTTTGCTCGAGTTTGGCTTTTTCATCCAAAGGGCTGTTTTCGAGCTCAGCCATTTTAGCACCAATATCGGGGAGGATAAAGAAATCGGGGTCTTCGGTTGCCCCTGTTATCAGGTCGAGGCCTCTCTCGGTAAGTTCGATAACATTGTTTTTCTCTTCAATAACAAAATAAAGCTCATCGTCGATGATGTGCATGTGCTTATTTTGTTCCTGCATGTAGAAATTTTCTGTCTTCTGCAGAATGGTTCTTATACCCGGTTCAGAAAGAAACTTGATCAGGGCTTTGTTTTTGGGCAATCCTCTAAAGCAACGCAGCAGGATTTCGCCACCTTTCTTCTCATCCACTTTCTCGTCATCTTTGGCAGAGAGTATTTTCTTTGCCTCAGCCAGATAATTGGTAACCAAAGATCGTTGGGCAGCAACGAGTTTTTCAACCTTTGGTTTCATTTCATGAAACTCATGTTTTTCGCCTTGGGGAGTAGGTCCTGATATGATCAAAGGAGTACGGGCATCGTCAATAAGCACCGAGTCAACCTCATCCACGATGCCATAGTTGTGCTTACGTTGCACCAGCTCCTCGGGATTGCGGGTCATGTTGTCGCGCAGGTAATCGAAGCCAAATTCGTTGTTGGTGCCATAGGTTACATCGGCCAGGTATGCTTGCCGGCGTTCTTCGGAGTTGGGCTGATGTTTATCAACACAATCGACTTTCAGGCCGTGGAATTCGAAAAGCATTCCCATCCATTCAGAGTCACGTTTGGCCAGGTAATCATTAACGGTAACCACGTGTACACCTTTTCCCGAGAGGGCATTAAGATAAACAGGCAAAGTAGCCACCAGAGTTTTACCTTCACCGGTAGCCATCTCGGCAATTTTACCTTTATGAAGATGGATACCCCCAATAAGCTGCACATCGTAGTGCATCATATCCCAGGTAATTTCATTACCACCGGCTATCCATTTATTCTGATAATAGGCTTTGTCTCCCTTTATTTCTATGCTTGGTCTTTGGGCGGCTAAATTGCGGTCAAAATCGTTAGCGGAAACCTCAACAATTTCATTTTCCTTAAATCGGCGGGCAGTTTCTTTGACTACTGCAAAAGCTTCGGGTAAGATGTCAAGGAGTATTTTTTCTGTTTTTTCGTATTGCACCTTTTCGAGCTCATCGATGCGATTGAAAAGTTTTTCTTTCTCATCCATATCCATATCAAGAGCTTCTGCCTTTATTCTGATATCGGCAATTTCGGCAATTTCCTCTCTGACATTCTCAGCTATTCTGCTTTTAAATTCGACGGTTTTGGCTCTCAACTGATCGTTATCAAGTTGTTTTACAGAGTCATATATCTGCTTGATGGCCGTCACCAAGGGCATTACTTCCTTTAAATCGCGTGAGGCTTTATCGCCAAAAAATTTCTTGAATATACTTAACATAAATTTCCGGGTGAATTATTATTAGTTCTGTATGGGTGTTTTTGGTAAGTGTTTTTTTTACAAAGTGCAAAGGTAGTGCAAATCTGCATAAAAAGTAAATACGATTGGGCTTTATTTAGACTATAGCCATTTGGGGATATTAAATCGTTTTCGATGCTGATGAATTTTTTGATCGCAGGGGTTCGTATCGGTCAATTCCACCTTCGGGCATCAGGCCCTGGCCCACACATTGCGCTATAGCTTTGCTAGGTAAGCCAGCCATAACAGCGAAAAAAAAGCCGGTGTAGTTACCGGCTTATGTTTCTTTAATACTCATCTTCATGAAAGAAGAAATCATCCTTGGTGGGATAGTCGGGCCAGATGTCTTCGATGCTGTCATAAACATCGCCCTCATCTTCTATTTCCTGTAAATTCTCGATAACCTCCATGGGGGCTCCGGATCTTAGCGCGTAATCTATAAGTTCTTCCTTGGTTGCCGGCCAGGGAGCGTCTTCAAGTTTAGAAGCCAATTCTAACGTCCAATACATACTAAATGGGGTTTTGTTTTTTTTGCAAAAGTAGTTTTTTTTAAATAATAACCAAATAAAAAAACACCATGTTTAACTGATTTATTGTAAATTTTAAATACGAGAACCCGCGATTGGTATAAAAGTCCCTTCAAAGACTCTTTTTTATAGATACCCGCTTAAAAAAAGTAGTTGATGTCGTTTTATTTTATCCATGACAACGTATAACTTATGATCTTGTTTAAATATCATAAAAAGTTAAGATGTAAGAAATGCTCATAAATAAAAGAATATAGAACGCGAGCCTAAAACTTATATAGCTTTATACACGGGTCTTTTCCATTCTTCAAAGGGATGGTATTTGCTTTGAGCGGCTCAACGAATGCCTCTTTTCTGTATTTCTACTTGCAAAGCTAAAAGTGCTGGGATAAAGGGTTCATATTGAAACCAGCAAAAGCAAGGAAACTACATTTTCTTTACTATGTTTTTAGCAGTACAAAAGGTTTTGCAGTAAGGACAGATGGGTTCGGAATCGGAGTTGAACTGGGTTTCCTGGCAGGCATAAAACAACATCTTCATTAGGTAGGGTTTACCAAATTTTTCTCTGATATTTTTTAGATGAGTGCGAACCGTAGGTTGACTAATATATAATTTTTTTGCAATCTCAGAAGTGCTATTAAGAGAAAACCATGACAGCAGAATCTCATTCTCTCGCAAAGTCAAAGCATTGCGCATGGGGTGCTTAAGCTGATGGTCAATAATTTCGTCCATTAGTTGCTGACAAAGAAATTTTCCCGATGCTAAAACCTCATCTAAAGCCTTAAATAGGGTGGCATGACTGCATGTTCTCAAAACATAACCATCAGCCTTCTTCATCAGTTCGTTAAGGTAATGACGGGAAACCATCCCCGAAACGATCAAAATTTTTAAAGAAGGAAAGTTAGCCCGAATATTTCCCAACATCAACAGAACGGGATTGGAGATATAGGCGAATTCAAGAATCAACAATTCTACACTGGTGGTGGTGATTTCGCCAGGACAATTGTCATTCTCAAAAGGAAGGAAATGCTCAAGAACCAGATTTTTTCTACTTGATATTGCTGCAGCAATACCCTCTGCCACCAGTTGCTGATGGTAACAAATCCCCATGCTGATAGTAGTTTTCGAGTTCATGCGATGCTTTTAAGTAAAAGAAAACTAAAGTAGAAGTTTTATGTCATTTTAAAGCAAATATACAACGAATAAACTAAATAAGTATTTATTTAATGTGATTTTTACTAGTATTGTTTAGTAAAAATACTTAAATAATAATGCATACCTAAATGATTGTATGTTACTGTCAACATGATTATTTTTACGATGAAATACGCTATATTTATTTTACTTTAAAAATTAAAGTTATGAAAAAATCAATGTTACTTTGGATCGTCTCTTTCATGATCATATCCTTCGGATTTTATGCATGTGAGAAGGATTTCACTCAGGAAGAAATGATAGAGAAAAAAGGCTCCGCTAGCAAAGGAGGAAAAGGCGGAGGAGGAAAAGGAAAAGGTGGCGGGGGCAACGCACACGATGATGTCAAATATGGTGATCTGTATGGTGATCTGTTGGAAATCGAGATTAACGAACAAGGAATTCCAAGATTTGATCATCTGACCATTTACACTGAGGAGGGGGATCCCGTTCCAGGACAGTACGACTATATCAGTGTTAAAAACCCAAGACAAAAAGGCGTATCTTTTACTTTCACACCGGTAAGAAATGCTGATGGATCACTAAATGCCAACCATGATCCAATTACCATTAATCTGGATCCCCAGGGATTTATGCTGGAGGATGAGGGATATTCTATTTTGCAATATTACAATGCAGAGGGTGAAATGCTGCCTGCAGTTTTAAGCAATGCCTATCCTGTCGAAATGGGCCGTCTGAATCTGGTGCGTTCCCCGGACGATGTAAAAGAAAGGCGTATGTATGAAGTGATCAATAATTTTGGAGATGGAACTGTTGCCAGGGTTGTTCGTGACTATTGCGGACGATTGTTCATGATCCGTACCGAAGAATCTGGCCTGGAGAATAAACCCATCGACTCACCTCTTGAAAATCTTGCTGTATATTATGAGCTCATGACCAATGGCTTTAGCAGAGAAGCTTCTAACAGGGGGTTGGAATTTTTAATTGATCCCTTACCTGCAGAAACACCAGAAGAAATGGGAGGAGGTTTTAACATGCATTTCCGACTGGATGGAAAAACAGGAGTTTATGCTTACAACCTTGAAAATGAAAATGACATCCTTATCACATCAGATTATGACAGTAAACAATTGATTGCTAACCTGGCAGCAGCAGCCATTTCAGCAGCATCCGATAAATTTGGCGAATTAAAGCTCATTGAAATCATTCTGATTAATCAATTTTTTGGAATACCTGATGCAACTTCCATTTTTCCTACAGAAAAAATGGATTATTATACCTATAACCCATCATTGGGAATTGTAGAAAAGAAAGTACGCTCCTTTATCAATTATTCCTGCGATGAATTTACTTTTGAATATTCCAGGGATAAATTCTCACAGACGCTGGTTAGTTTATTTAACATTACGTATGTAGATGATGGTACCGGGAAACTCGAACAAGTAAAAACCCCAGTTGGAGATCCATTTACTATGGAACAAATACTTCAAGGGGAAATTACCGGAATTGGAGTGGATCCTGATCGCTACGACAGCAAAGAAATTCGTACCGGAGCTTTCGGATTTGCAAATCAGGCTGACGATTATGTTCAGGCTTTGGTTTGTGTTCATGATAATGAAACCACCTTTGTGTGGATCGATCCTACTCCTACCTGGGGGAGCTGGGCTGATTATTCTGCTGATAAAGCCAGCTTTTACAGTCCATTTGTTTATGATTTTGGAGAAATCAATGGAAACAGGCCTGTGAAATAATAACCATTTTAAAAGAATAAAATAAAGTATTTTAACAACAAGAAAGATTAGCTATAAGCTGTCTTTCTTGTTGTTTTTTGTGCGCTGAGCTCAAGATATCTCTACGTTTTTTGATTATGGAGACAAAAAGAAAGATAATCTGCAGGAGTATTATTCATTGCTTAACAAGCTATTAGCTTATACTAAACTATGATTTATGAAATTTTTTACATTAAAATAAGTGTTTAATAGCAGAAACTACCTATATTTGCACCTGTGTTTTCAAAACACATTTACTTTCTTTGACAGCAATGTTTATAAAGAAGAGCGGAGAGACAGGCTCGTTGATGCTCTGGCAACCCACCCTCCCGGGGGAAGGTGCCAATACCTGCCTTAATAAAAGGAACTATAAACAAATATTACACAATGCAAGCAATTTATCCTATTTTACCTTTTTCTGCAGAAACCCCCGAGCTTATCACTGTAGCTTTTAATAAAGGATCTTCCAATACCAGTTTCCTCCATAAGGTGCATATGGCTATGCGCTGGCCCGGCTGCTGATTATCCGGTAGCTTATGGGCAACTTGATGCTGACTTCATACTGAAGCCATTGTTTTGTTGTGCCCGGGCCTAAATACATCTCCGTTTTTTAATGGGTAGATAACCCTGCAGAGAGGAATTTACTTCTTCAACCATTTTTGCACCCGCTACCCTATTAAAAATATTGCATTATATATAATTCCCAGTTACTATTATAATCTACTAAAAAACAAAATCTATTATGAGCGATAAAAAACTAAACTTCGAGACGTTACAATTACATGCCGGACAGGTAGCAGATCCAACAACTGGTTCACGCGCAGTGCCTATATATCAGACCTCATCCTATGTGTTCAACAATGCTGAACATGGGGCTAATCTATTTGCCCTGAAAGAATTTGGCAACATTTATACCCGCATCATGAATCCTACTACCGATGTGTTTGAAAAACGCATTGCAGCCCTGGAGGGTGGAGTTGCAGCCCTGGCAGTAGCTTCAGGACAGGCGGCACAATTTATTGCACTCAATAATATCCTGGAGTCGGGCGACAATTTTGTATCCACCTCTTTTCTTTATGGTGGAACCTATAATCAGTTTAAAGTAGCATTTAAGAGGCTGGGCATAGATGTACGCATAGCTACAGGTGATAAAGTTGAAGCGTTTGAGAAAAAGATTGACAATAAAACCAAGGCAATTTATATTGAAACCATTGGGAATCCTGGATTTAATATCCCTGATTTCGAAGCTTTTGCCGCACTGGCCAAAAAATATGACCTGCCCCTTATTGTAGATAACACCTTTGGAGCAGGGGGGTATCTTTTCCGCCCTCTGGAACATGGTGCTCATATAGTGGTAGAATCGGCCACCAAATGGATCGGAGGGCATGGTAATAGCATAGGAGGTGTCATTGTTGATGGTGGCAATTACAACTGGGGAAATGGAAAATTCCCTCAATTCAGCGAGCCTTCTGAAGGCTATCACGGACTGGTGTTCTCGGATGTTTTTGGTGTTGATGGCCCTTTTGGCAATATTGCATTTATTATTCGCGCCCGTGTAGAAGGATTGCGGGATTTTGGGCCTGCCATCAGTCCGTTCAATTCCTTCCTGCTTTTACAGGGCCTGGAGACACTCAGCCTAAGGGTACAACGGCATGTTGACAATGCACTGGCCCTTGCCAAATGGCTACAGAACCACCCTGCAGTAGACACCGTTAACTACCCCGGACTGGAATCCAGCAAATATCATGAATTGGCCAGGAAATACCTGAAAAAAGGATTTGGTGGTATCCTAAGCTTCACCCTGAAAGGGGATAAAGAGAAAGCCACACGACTTATAGACAGCCTTGAACTGGTAAGTCATGTGGCCAACGTAGGAGATGCCAAAACCCTGATTATCCAACCTTCAGCAACCACACACCAGCAACTGTCGGATGAAGAGCAACTGGCCAGTGGTGTATTGCCAAACCTGCTGAGAGTTTCCGTTGGCATTGAACATATAGACGATATCATTGCTGATTTCGATAACGCTATCGGGGGGGTATAGAAGCCTATACATAGTTGTATCGGTACCCAATAAAGATGATGTCCATCCTGCCACTATTTTAGGCAGGGTGGACGCTTACTACTCATGTAAGAATTGCTAAAAATTAAAATTCAGAAAAAAATGCCACAGCAAAATACAAAACAGATTATAGGCTTATTTGGCTTCGGGGTAGTGGGTGAAGGCCTGTATCACGTATTACAGAATAGCCACACCACCAATGCCTTGATAAAGAGAATTTGCATCAAGGATCCTTTAAAAGAGAGAAATTTACCCGCTGAGAAATTCACCCTCTCTCCATCCGATCTGCTTGATGATTCTGAAATAAACCTGGTGGTTGAATTAATCAGCGATTCCGAACAAGCCTTTGAGATTGTTTCGGAAGCCTTAAAAAAAGGCAAAAGTGTAGTGTCGGGAAACAAAAAAATGCTTGCAGCACATCTTGATGAACTCATGGAACTGCAGGAAGACACGGGTGCAGCCTTGCTGTACGATGCCTCTGCATGTGGTTCCATACCCGTGATCCGGAATCTGGAGGAATACTATGACAATGATCTCTTGCTATCCATTACAGGAATCCTGAATGGATCATCCAATTTTGTTCTCTCAAAGATATTCAATGAGAAAAAGGGATATCCCGAATCGGTAAAAGAGGCCCAGCAACTGGGCTTTGCTGAAGCAGATCCCAGCCTTGATATGGGAGGCTGGGATTCGTTGTACAAACTGGTTATCCTGGCTCTGCACGGTTTTGGTACGCTGGTCAATCCGGCCAATGTTTTTGTCTCGGGCATATCCAACCTTCAGGCCGGCGATATCCGGTTTGCACGCGAAAAGGGTTATCGACTCAAGCTGGTTGCCCAGGCGACCAAGGTAAACGGAAAAAGTTTTAACTTGATGGTCATGCCCAAAATGGTGACAGAAGATGAATATATCTATAATGTAGAAAACGAATACAATGGTGTGATCATAGAAGGGTCTTTTTATGAAAAACAGTTTATGTTTGGGAAAGGAGCCGGAGGACATCCTACAGGCAGTGCTGTATTATCAGATATAACAGCCCGTATGCATGGTTATAAATATGAATACAAAAAGCGCAAGTATTATACTGTTCCGGAGCATACCAATGAGGTGACGGTAAGGGTATACCTGAGATTTAAAAATTTACTTGATTTCAGTCATTTCGAATTTGAAGATATTGAAGAGAAATTATCCTCCCGTGATTTCAATTATGTCATTGGTACAATAAAGCTTTCTAATTTAATACACATAAGAAAGCTTGTTCAAACTCTGGATGTATTTCTGGCCTTCTTTGAACAGCCACAGAGATGATGGCTGCAAAAAATGCTATTGTACTTAGTTCAATAGTTTTTGTTGGAAAAAACAACAGGTAAAAGCTATATTAGGAACGGGATTTGAAAACATAAATCCAATTAAACCGTATCTTTGCATTTGCTTTGAAGCCTTATTCATACGAGTTCTCTCGCATACCTATGCGGGACAAGCTATCTGGGTAATTGCTTACATAAATATTTCCAGATAAAGACTCTAGCAAATAAAAAACATCTCTATAAATGACTGTTCCCGAACACATAGAACAAAGTAATGGCCGCCCCAGGATAAGTTATGAACTACTTCCGCCGGTTAAAGGCAGTAGTATCAATACCATTTTCAGCACCCTGGATAAACTACGGGTTTTCGACCCTCCGTTTATTAACATCACCTATCACCGCGAAGAAACAAACTACATCAAACAACCCGATGGTACACTCAAACCTTTTGTGGTAAGAAAAAGACCGGGCACGGTAGCCATAGCAGCAGCGATAAAATCGAAATACAAGGTTGATGTGGTTCCCCATATTATCTGTGGTGGATTTTCAAGACAGGAAACAGAAGATGCTTTAATAGATCTTGATTTTCTGGACATCAGAAACCTTCTCGTCTTGCGCGGAGATGGTGACAAGGTAAGCGGAAGATTTGAAGCCAATCCTGAAGGACATCTTCATTCGGTGGGTCTGATAGAACAAATCGTTGCCATGAACAATGGAATATATTTTGAACAATACGTGGAGCATCCTACTCGCACCAATTTTTCGGTTGGCGTGGCAGGTTATCCCGAAAAGCATCCTGAGGCGGCTACCTTTGATGATGACCTCTTTTACCTTAAGGAAAAGGTGGATAAGGGCGCAGAATATATAGTGACGCAGATGTTTTTTGACAATAAGATATTTTTTAATTTTGTGAAAAAATGCAGAGAGATAGGCATTACCGTTCCTATTATTCCTGGCATTAAACCCATCAGCACCAAGGATCATATTTGTGTATTGCCCAAGGTTTTTAATCTTACCCTACCCTCTGATCTGGTGAAGGAGGTTAAAAAATGCAACGACAACAAACAGGTA
>JBEPXC010000073.1:0-15209 GCA_041642035.1 Sphingobacteriia bacterium | reverse complement strand
TTCTGAAACGATTTCTTCTTCTATTTCTTTAATGTTCATACGATTGTAATGTTTATACTTGGATGCAAAAAAAATCTGTGCGTGCTATTTCCCGGGATGAAGTTGTTCTTGCACACACGGCTGCTTCCTATTAAATGTAATAATAGGGATTTTGTTTAACGAACAATGTAAACCTGTAGAATATTTCAATAGAGTTGATTTATTTATAGCATAAGTCTTTGCCGGTCGGTTTCATCCAGATTTAGATCGGCAGCTATCTTGAAAGGAGAAGGTTTAAAAATGATAAAAAATAATAATACTGCTGCCAGAGCAAGAATCAGATTGGTGTTTCCGGTAGCCAGAAAAGCCAGCGAGATGAGCAGTCCCACCAGATCCATCACAATATACCGGATAAAAAGAGCGGTGCGGTAGGAAAGCAGCTTGCCTTCCAGTACCAGCATCGGGTCTATTTTTTTGATTAGATTCTGTGAAATGATGTAACTTGCCGGTGCCAGCAAAATGACCAGAAGGGAAACCACTACGGTAATGATGTATCCCATCTGGGGTTCCAACGGGAACAGTGGGCCCCTGTTGCTGACGTATACTGAACTGATCACAATAAAACTCACCAGGCTCAGAAACAGGGCCCAGTAAATTACAGAGATAGAACCTAAGACTTTTTTTACGGTGGGCTCCTGCATGAGATAGGGATTTAGATGTAATGATTTATTGGGCAAAATTACCCTAAAAATTGTATTTAATACCATTTTTCAAGGAGTAAAATAACCCTGGGATTTCATCCGGAGGATGACTGTCGTAAGCCAGGTTGTAGGTAAAAACAAAAGCAAAGCGTTTGCTGAGTTCGATTTCCACTCCGGTATCACTAGCCAGCCTGAATTCATTGATTTTGGCCAGATCAGGTTGATAATACGTAGTATGAGAAAAGCTGATTCTTTCATCAAGTGACCACGTGATGGAGGCATAAAGATCTCCTTTAAACTTGTTGGTAAAAGTTTTTTCTTCATCATTGAGTTTCTCCTGTTCGAGCATTATGAGGGGAGCGATGTAAACGCCCCAATTGTCATCTTCAAATATCCTGAATCTTGGTCCTGCACCAAAAAGAAACCTACGGCGCAGCAATCTTATTGAATTGTACTGGTGTTGCACAAATACCTCGGCTGTAGTAAACCCCTTGCCAAGGGTATAGTTGTAGCGTATGTGCTGAAAACCATTGTTGATGAGATCATTTCCTTCTACACGCATAAACTCAAGGTTATTGAGCAGCAGCACTGTATGCCTGTCGTTATGGTATTGCAGCAAGGTTGAGGTGCCAGATTCGAGAATCTTACGGGTGTTTTGTGTAAGGGAGAGATTCAGATCTATAAAACCCTGGAAACCCTGCTTGGCCTCCTTTCGGCTTTTTTCTACATTAACGAGTTGAGCTTGAAGGTATGAAGTACTAATTAATATGTAAAGAGAGATAAATAGAAATCTGAGCAGCATCATTAAATGTTTAAAGAGTTAGAGGTAATGGTAAAGATACAAATATAAAAAGTTTTTGTTCTCTGTGATATGGATTGACGCTGTGAAGACATACGACGTAGGTCTTTAATATTAACGATTCCCTCATCTTGCAGGGCACTATTCGATTCGTGGTAGGTATAATGTCATTTCATATTGACCAAATTACAGGCCATTTGTTAACAACTTAGTCCGCTTTAAATCAAAAAAAACTATTATTTTGGCTGAACCAAACGATAACTCCTATGAAAGAAAAAAAAAGTGCTTTGCGATTTGACAAAAAGAAATACTCCGGTGATAGTCTGCTGGATGCAAGGAAAGACAATAGTGCAGCATCAGTCATGATGTTAGTTAGGCCATCTGGTGCGGGGTTACTTTCAGTCAGAGTGTTTTTAATTCTCGCCATAAGTATAGTCGTTAACTTAACTCTACTTCCCATGCAAACTACTGGTCAGCCAAAGAGATTCACGTTGTTGCACACCAGCGATGAACATAGTGTATTCATACCTCTTCCGGCAGTAGATTATAAAGATGGTGTAGAGAATCCTTCCAGGGGAGGTTATGCGCGGATGGCTAGTTTGGTAAAGCGAATACGCAGTCAAAAGGATGATGAACCGGTGCTGGTGCTTTCTTCTGGCGATTTTATCGGTGGTTCGCCCTATGCCTGGCTGATCCTTGAAGGGTATGCACCGGAGCTGGAGTTGATGAAAGAGATCGGTTATGATGCCACCACCATAGGAAACCATGAGTTTGATTACGGACCCGATGTCCTGGCTGAATATATGCAAAGAGCAGGTTATCCTTCTTTGCATCACGAATTCCCGGTGTTGTCATCGAACCTGATTATTCCCGATGGCCATGCGCTCAATGATGCAAAACTGCCTTCCAGCAGGATGTTTACCCTGGAGAATGGACTGAAGGTAGGAGTGTTTGGATTGCTTGGTCTGGAGGCCTATTCACTGGCACCTATGGCTGAGCCTGTAGAGATTTTCGATCCATACCAGATGGCTCAGAAACAGGTAGATCAGTTGCGTGAAGCAGGAGCAGATGTAATAGTACTGCTTTCTCATTCGGGCATCAAGGAGGATCGTGAACTGGCAGAGAGAACCGATCATATTGATGTTATCCTGGGGGGACATGATCATATTCAGATGCAGGTTCCAGAAATCATAAGCAATACCATTGTTCTACACAGCAGTAATTACCTTCAGCATGTGGGCATGCTTGAACTGGAGTTTGATACCGAAACGCGCATGCTAAGCATGAAAAATGAAGAGGAAGATAATCCCTTTCTGATTCCACTAGACTCTTCCATTGCAGAAGATTCATTAATTGCCGGTAAAGTAGATGAATATACTCAAAAGCTGAACTCTTTTGTTAGTGGTTTTACCGATAGCCTCTTTACCGATGTACTTGCCCCTGTTATGCATTCAGATTTTGCCGTAACAATGCATGCTCCTATGGTAGAAGCTACAGTTGGGAATTTTGTGGTGGATGCCATGCGACTCGAAACGGCAAAAGTACTGGGCGAAAAAGTTGATTTTGCCATTCAGGCCAATGGGGTCATACGTGGAGATATCATGCCCGGCACAATGGATTTTTCAAGAGGTAAAGTTTCTTTTATGGATTTGGTAACCATTGCCGGCCTGGGGTCAGGTCCGGAAATGAGCCCGGGTTACCCGATGGTTTCAATATATCTTACTGCACAAGAGGTGCTTAATGTTTTTGAAATTGCAGGTCTTTTGTCGGAAATGATGGGAGATACTTATTTTCTTCAGGTATCAGGGGTAAAGTACACCTACGATCCGGGTAAAGCTGTCTGGCTTACTGTTCCCATTGCAGATTTGCCTGTTCCTGCCTATAAAAGCCTGAAACAAGTGCAGCTTTATGAAGGTGAGGGTATTCAGCAAGAGGGTGGATATGTGGTTCTGGATGAAAACAGCGACCGCCTGTATCATCTTGTGTCGGATCACTATCTTACCTCATTTCTACCTATGATAGGCGATATATTGCCCAAACTGAAGATTGTACTCAAGGATAAGCAAGGTAATCCTGTGGATATTGATGAAACGATTGTGTATCATCAGGGCCGTGAGTTTAAGGTTTGGGAAGCAGTGGCACGTTATGCCAGTTCCTTTGAAACAGGCGAATCAGGACTGCCACAGATGCCTGCTATATATGCAGCACCTCAGGGTCGGATTGTAAGGGAAAAAGGTGTTCCGCTTTATATCTGGTCTTATGCCGGACTCACGCTTGTGTTGGCAGGACTGGCACTGGGTATTGTCTGGCTGGCAAGGAAAATATGGAAGAGAAAATAAAGCCTGTTATTTCTTATCTGCTTCTTTGAGATCCTTAAGAATATTTTCGACCTCTGTCTCTGTTGCATTTAGCGTTTTACGACAAAAACGAATCAGCTCTGAAGCACGTTTTACTTTCTCCGATAAACCATCTACGTTTATCTCAGCGTTTTCTATCTCAAGCACTATGGCCTCGAGTTCTTCTATGGCTTGGGTGTAGTTCATCTATGATAGGGATTAAAACAAGAATTAATATTAGCTGTTGTATTACGATTTTAGGTGAGTCTCTTTTTAATAACGACCATCCTTTCACCGTCAGGGGATAAAATTACCAAAACTTCCCTTATATATTTTTCCTAATTTTGTCTTTTATAAAAAACGACCAGATTATGATTGAAAAGAAACCATTGTATATCTATAATACACTAAGCCGCAGAAAGGAAATATTTGAACCTCTTAAGCCACCCTTTGTAGGTTTGTATGTATGCGGACCCACAGTATATGGCGATGGTCATCTGGGGCATGCCCGTCCGGCAATCACATTTGATCTGGTATTCCGGTATTTACAGTACCTTGGGTACAAAGTACGTTATGTGCGTAATATAACCGATGTTGGACATCTGGAGAATGATGCCGATCAGGGCGAAGACAAGATTGGCAAGAAAGCCAGACTCGAGCAATTGGAGCCCATGGAAGTGGTGCAGCATTTTACCGATCGGTATCACGAAGACATGGAGATGCTCAACGTAAAAAAACCCAGCATCGAACCTCGTGCTTCAGGACATATCATTGAGCAGATTGAGATGATTAAGGAAATCCATCAAAAGGGATTTGCCTATGAATCCAATGGATCAGTTTATTTCGATGTGGAAAAATATAATCAGCTGCACAAGTATGGCATACTCAGCGGCAGGGTGATTGAAGATATGATTGCCAATACCCGCGATCTGGAAGGACAGGAAGAAAAACGAAGCAGCGTAGATTTTGCCCTTTGGAAAAAAGCCAGTCCTGAGCATATCATGCGCTGGCCCTCACCCTGGAGCATAGGTTTTCCCGGCTGGCATCTTGAATGCTCAGCTATGAGTGCAAAATATCTGGGCGAAGTATTTGATATTCATGGAGGCGGTATGGACCTTATGTTTCCTCATCATGAATGCGAAATTGCACAAACAAAAATCGCTAATGGTAAAGATGCTGTTCGCTACTGGATGCACAATAATATGATAACTATTAATGGGCAAAAAATGGGTAAGTCGCTGGGTAATTTTATTACGTTGAGAGAATTCTTTACAGGAGCACACGATTCTCTGCAAAAGGCATACAGTCCAATGACCATCAGGTTTTTCATTCTACAGGCCCATTACCGTAGCACTCTTGATTTCAGCAATGAGGCCCTACTGGCTGCAGAGAAGGGTTTGAAAAGATTGTTACAGGCATTGGAAACACTGGAAAAACTTAAAGCATCAGCCAAATCCTCTGTAGGTCTCGAATCTATTGAAGAAAAGTGCTATCAGGCCATGAATGATGATTTCAATAGCCCTATAGCTATAGCACATCTTTTTGATGCAGTAAGAATTATCAATTCTGTTCACGACGGGAAGGATACGCTATCGGCTGCCGATCTGGAAAGCCTGAAGAATACCTTCAGAACCTTTGTGGTTGATATTTTCGGGTTGAAGGCCGATTCAGCAGTAGCATCAGATCAATCCGCTGAAATATTGAAAGGTGTAATGCAACTTTTGCTGGAATTGCGGCAACAGGCAAAAAGTCAGAAAGATTATGCGACCTCCGATAAAATACGCAACGAATTGGCAGCACTGAAAATTGTTGTTAAAGATGGTAAGGATGGAGCCAGCTGGGAGTTGGAATGATGATTATTTATTAATAAATTTCATTGCTGCTTTAACACCATCAGCTGCACTTGAAATGATTCCACCAGCATAGCCACTGCCTTCACCAATGAGGTATAAATTATCGAACCCACTACAGAGGCCGTTCTCTTCCCGAATCACCTGTATAGGAGCAGAGGATTTGCTCTCAAGTCCTATTAGGTTGCCGGTGTCGAAGCCCCGGATTTTACGTGAGAAATCTTTTAGACCGGCACGCATGGCCGAAATGACACTTTCAGGGAGCATTTCCCAGAGTGGGGCTGCTGAGAGGCCTAGGGGATAGCTGCTTTCGAGTGCGTTGGTTTTAATATTCCCGTTAAGAAAATCAGCTATGCTACAAGAGGGGGCTTTATAATCCCCGGAAAAATCATAAAAGGATTTTTCGAGTTGTTCCACAATTTCTAATGCCTGTATTGCGTCTACTTCTTTGCCTACCAGTTCATTGGGATGCAAACCAACAACACAGGCTGCATTGGCAAAATGCCCGTTGCGCTCATAAAAGCTCATGCCATTCACAATATTAGTGTTTGGAAATGCGGCCGCAGGTACTACCATGCCGCCGGGGCACATACAAAAGGAATAAATATGGTGCTGTCCATCCCCTGGCGAGGTCAGTCGGTATTCGGCAGCCTTTACACCAGGCAGGCTTCTTTTCCCCCACTGAGCGAGATTAATAACTTGCTGTGGATGCTCCATACGACTGCCCAGGGCAAAATTCTTGGGTCTGAACTGAACACCCTTGCTGATAAGCATCCTGTAGGTATCGTAGGCAGAATGACCCGGGGCGATGAAAATGGCATCGGCAGCTATAGCTCCTCTGGAGGTTAAAGCCTCCAGCACCTTTCTCTCCTTAGTTGCCATATCCTCAAGCCTGGTCTCGAATAGAATCTCTCCGCCCAATTCCTGAAACTGCTCACGGAGCAGCCTGACAATCTTAATGAGGTTATCGGTTCCTAAATGGGGGTGGGAGAGGTATGCTATTTCTGGTGGAGCTCCTGCTGCAATATAGCTGTTGAGAATAAATTGTCGTTCTTTAGAGATGTGTTTTGATCGGGAAGTGAGTTTTCCGTCGGAAAAGGTACCTGCACCACCCTCTCCAAAAGCATAGTTATTGAGAGGGTCAAACTCACCGGTGCGTTCAAAGATATTGATTGAACGGTTTCTGGTCAACACATCGGATCCCCGTTCAATGATGGTGGTTTGAAACCCTGCCTTTTGCAATACAAAGGCACAGAAGAATCCGGCAGGTCCACTGCCTACCACAAGTATGTTATCGGTGCGCTGGGCAAAGGGGATATTGAGATCTTCACTAAAAGGTGCTTCGCCACCCTTGATTTCGTCGGATATCACAGCTATGCGCAGCAACCAATGTATGTCGGTTTTTTTACGGGCATCCAGGCTTTTACCCTCTATCTGAAAGCTGAATTGTTGCAATTTTAATTGCCGGGCAATCATTTGCCTCAACATTTCCGGGGTGTAAGAAGTTGGTGCCTTCAAAGATATCAGTTGGTAACCCATGTGCTTTTTGTTTATGCAAAAATAGCTGAAATAAACATTGTAAAATTCAGTTCTATGGCTTCTCTAAGTACTCCTGCATATGTCTTCATTAATGATAAGTTTTTTGTATATAACTCTAAATGCAATGAGATGCACTCAGGCAGCTTTGTTCATTATTACATATACCTTTTACCTGATCAAAAATAAAAACATATCCCCTGATAGTGTCTTTGGGTTAGGATGATTATTAAATGAAAATTATATGTTATTTGTTCAAATTATGATCTGTTGTGTTTTTTTAGAATTAAGTCTGAGTAGCCAAATTTTATACTATTTTTATATTTTATTTAACGTGAAATGTAATAGTATGGTGAGGGATGTGTTGAATTATTTACAAATGGTGAATACAAGAAGAACATGTTGCTTCTTATTGCTTGCTTTGGGAGTTCTTCTTCAGGCAAAAATTACAATCGCCAATACTTCTTTGCAACAGGTGTTATCTCCAGAAGAACCTCCTTATGAGCTTTGGAGTGAATTTCTAAATGAACAAATGCAGGAATATATACTAAGCGAAAAGATCCCCAATGCATCTATTGCATTGGTTTCAGTCGATGATATCCATCTATTGCAGGGATATGGATACGCCAACATGGAGAATGAGGTGGTTCTTGATCCTGACACACATCTATTCCGTACCGGTTCGGTTTCGAAAATCTTTACCTGGACAGCCGTTATGCAGTTATATGAAAAAGGACTCCTGCATCCTGACGTTGATATAAGACAATATCTTGACTTTGAGTTGAAAAACAAAATTGCCTATAAAAGTCAAAAAGAAGATAAGGACACCTATTGGGTTCCTTTCGACAGAATTTCTTCTGTTGAGGCAGACGATTTTGAAGGTGAAAACCCCATTACCCTTTACCATCTCATGTCGCATACTGCAGGGTTTGAAGATGTCATGGAGGGATTGTTCTGCTTCTCTCCCCAGCCTGGCCTAAGGGATTATTTAATGAATCATAACCCCTACAGGATTTATCCCCCGGGAAAAATAATGGCCTACTCCAATTATGGCACTGCTCTGGCGGGGTATATTGTAGAGCTGATAAGCGGAATGAACTTTGAAGATTACGTTAAGGAAAATATTTTTGATCCTTTAGGAATGTATAAGAGTAGTTTTGAGCAACCACTACCCATTATTCTTAAAGAAGATATGGTTTCGGCTTACCGCTGGGTGGATGGAGAGTACTTGCTGGGTAACTTTGAATTTATGCCTTCACCTGCAGGGGGGTTGAGCACCACCGCTGCCGATATGGCTCTTTTTATGCAGGCAAGTCTTAACCAGGGAAAAAATACTTTAGGTGAGATATTACAACCGATTTCTCTTGAAAAAATGCATTCAACATTATTCAGATATCACCCCCTGGTTGATGGAATGACCCATGGATTAATGGAGGCATCTATCAATGGCCAGCGGATCATTCAGCATGGGGGAAGCAGCAGTGTTTTTGATGCAGGTTTCTACCTGTTACCCGATGTAAACACAGGTATCTTCATTGTTTATAGTGGCGGTAATTACCTTGGCCATCTAAATATCATCCAAAACTTTATGGATGAGTTTTTTGTCACCGATAACGATGGAGAGGAGAACCTCACTCCTTTATACGCGGCAGATATGTCTGATCTGGAAGGAGAATATCATCAAAGCAGAACCATTAAAAGCGGAAAGGATAAGATCCTCAATCTGCTGATGGGAAGCCTGAACCTGGGAGTGGATGATGAGTTGATTAACTTCAACTTGTATGGGAAAGATTATTCCTTTAAAGAAATCATCCCAGGAATATTTAAGACTACACGTATTAATGATGGTTATCCCTTTGGACCTGTAGATTATTTGCTTATCGATCGTTCACCCGACGACAGAATGATGCTGATTATCAATGGTCCGATGATATACATCAAAGCAAGGTGGTATGAAACTGCTTCATTTGCATTGTTGGTTTTTGCAACTGCAATGGTGCTGGCCATAGGAAGTCTCTTGTTTTTTCTAATAAGGGGGCTCTATAGGCTGATCAAACAGCTTGGGTTAAAAGGGTCTTCCTCAACTAAAAGACGCAACCGTATTCTTATTGCCCATTCACTATCACTCATGGGGTTTGTGATGGTAATTTCTGTCGGTAATTCACCACATCCGGTGCATCTTATTCCTGAATCTTTTTTTACACCAAGTCCGGTGTTGGATTTTCTCTCAACTGGACTGGCCTTACTTATTACTGCTTTAGGGTTTATACTTTTGTGGCTGGCCCTTATTGCCTGGAGAAGAAAAGAACTTAGTCTCCCAGCCAGGCTTTATTACAGCCTATACGCAATTACTGCTTTGGGCACAGGGTGGTTGTTTAGTTTTTATAATTTCACTCAGCTATAAATAAGCCATATAATCTGGCAAAGAGTATAACATAAAGCCTCTTTTGCAAATTCTACCGGTGATTAGGGGACATAATGAGATTTGTTACCCGTAAAGCTAATATTCAGTTCATGCATTGCTCTTGTACAGGCAACATACAAGATTGCTTTATCTACTTCAGATTCATAATTCTCATCATTCACCTGAGGCACCACCACACGGTCGAACTCAAGGCCCTTAACGGTTTGCGCCGTAGTAATCACAATACCCTGAGCAAAAGCATTGCTGTCGGAAGTGATAAGACTGAGTTGATTCTCATCTTCCAGCAGTCTTTGATAAAGTGCCTGCGCCTGGTTGCGCGTCTTGCAAATTATACCCATAGAATTGTGTTCTGAAGAATGCCTAAAACTCTCCATCCACTCCTTAATCTGAGCAATCTCAGCATCAAACGAATCAAACCCTTTTATTTGCGGTGATTTACCATGACGCTCTATGGCTACCAGTTCATTGTTGGGTAAAATTTTTTGGGCCAAAGAGGTTATCTCAAAAGTGGATCGATAGCTCTTTAGCAGCTTCACTTTATCCGCCTCAGTAAATATTCTCTTTATTTCATCTGCATTGGATGAGCTATATGGATTGACCGATTGTCCGGCATCTCCCAATATGGTTTTTTTGCAAGTGAACAGCCTCGATAACACAGCATACTGAACCGGGGTGTAGTCCTGCATTTCATCGATCAGCAAATGCTTTACAGTTTCGTAAGCCCTGAAGCCATTCAAACGGATTTTTAGGTATACGAGAGGAAAGACATCACTGTACTCCAACACAGATCGGGCGGCTGGCTGAAAAAGCTCAGGTCGTTCAATGCTATTCCAGAATTCTTTATATAACTCCTTAAGGCTTGAGGAGCTAAACATTGCCGTTATGGCTTTTTTGATGTAATTGCGTTCCTGGGTGTCGATTTCGTAATTGTAATATATTCGAATGTTTTCTTCAATGTCACGGGTGATTACAGTAAATCGTTTCAAGGGGGGGAGCCGGTGATAACCTTCCCAACGCTCTTTAATAAACCAGGCAGGGACGAAATTTTTTTTAATCCATATATCTGTGGGCTTAAACATGTTGTTGTTGACATGATTAATGTAATCCTCCAGTTTTTTTAGAAAATCGAAGCCCGACTTGTATTTAATACGTTCTATATAATCCTGATCCGGTTTTTCCAGTAATCGGTTTACCTGCTCGGCAAAAGTTTGAAATTTGAATTTCTTATCAAGGATATCATTGGCCAGGTTTTCCATTCCCATTTCGGGAATTCTTTCTTCTCCCAGTTCAGGCAAAACGTTGGAAATATAATCTGCGAAGACTTTGTTAGGTGAGATGATCAGTATTTCCTTTGATGAGATGTTTTCTCTGAATCGATACAGCAGGAAGGCAATGCGGTGCAAAGCAATAGAGGTTTTCCCTGAGCCGGCAACCCCCTGTATGATCAATACCCTGGAGCTTTCGTTGCGGATGATGGCATTCTGATCGCGCTGTATGGTAGCCACGATGTTCTTCATTTTCTCATCCGATGCTTTGCTGAGTTCCTGCTGGAGAATATCATCATGGATATTCATAGAATTCTCCAGCATAAACTCCATTTTTCCTTTGCGAATGCGGTACTGTCTTTTAAGTAGTACCTCACCTTTTACTTTGCCGAAGGGTGCTTCATAATGAGCTTTGCCCAGTTCAAAATCATAATACATGGAGGATATGGGAGCACGCCAGTCGTGTATGATATTTGTATTGTCCGTTTCATCAAAGTAAGAATATATGCCCACGTATACCGGTTTGCTATCTGTTTTCTTGTTTTCCTTAAAATCAATACGGGCAAAATAGGGTGAAGTGAGCAACTTTTCTATCCTGTTCTTTTTCTCTACTGCTGCCTGCCCAATGATTGCCCTGCCGGTAATGGAATATCTCACGGCTTCTTTCTCCATTCGATCCATGGCATCCTTGTTTTCGTAAAGATATTCTTTAGAATCCTTCAGATCTTTTACCTGCTCACTCAGGTTGGAATTGATTTGTGAAATAGTTTGAAGGATTTTCTCCTTAACGGTTTCCAGGTATAAAACTTCGTCTTTTTCTGTTGGATTAATCATTGTTGGCAGATTATTATTGAACGGCTAAATTAAACCCACACTTTTAAATAAAAAAATCTTTCCTTTAATTTTCTGTTCCATTAATTAGTTTCACCGGAGATTACCCGAAGTCAGGGCACAAAACTAAGCTTGAATATTTATTTGTGGTTAGGCTTCCATCCATCGGTAGGCAAGGTGATTTTTGTTTTGTGAAGTAATCTAAAACTTCAGAAAGCTGTTTTGCTTTCTTTATCTTTGCACAAATATTGTATTTCTATGTCGACAATTCATCCTGAAAATAAGAGAAAACCTTCCTGGCTAAAGATCCGTCTGGCAGGCGGAGAGAATTACAACAAGGTGAAAAAGATAGTAACAGAAAATCAGTTACATACCATTTGTCAAAGCGGAAATTGTCCTAACATGGGCGAATGCTGGGCAGCGGGAACCGCAACCTTTATGATTCTGGGAGAAATATGCACCCGATCTTGTCGTTTCTGTGCCACGCATACCGGCAAGCCCTTGCCTATTGATATAAATGAGCCTATCAGGATAGCCAGATCCATTAAACTGATGAAGTTAAAACATTGTGTGATCACCTCTGTAGATCGCGATGATTTGGCTGATGGGGGTGCTGAGATATGGGCAAATACGGTAAAGGAAATTCGTTTGCAGAATCCAGACACTACCATAGAAGTTTTGCTTCCCGATTTCATGGGCAAGAAAGAAGATCTTGAAAAGGTACTTCTGGTAAAGCCTGACATTACAGCCCATAATCTCGAAACAGTGAAAAGACTAACCCCACAGGTTCGAAGCGCCGCAAAATACCAACGTAGCCTTGAGGTCATAAAATGGATTAGTGAAGCCGGGTTGAAAACAAAATCGGGAATCATGGTGGGTCTGGGAGAGACCTTTGATGAGGTCCTTAGTACAATGGATGATCTTGTTGATGCCGGGTGCCATGTGCTTACTATTGGTCAGTATTTGCAACCCACACATCAACATTTACCCGTGGAAGAATATATCCATCCCGATGTATTTGCCCACTACAAAGAAGAAGGATTGAAGAAAGGGTTTTTAATTGTTGAAAGCAACCCTTTGGTGCGTTCATCTTATCACGCCGAAGACCATGTTTGAGGTTTATGGACGACTGTGAGCAAAAACAACAGTTAAAGATGAAATTTCATTAATAATATTAAAAATACCTTTTGAATGAAGGACATTAGAAACCACAAAGTAATCTTTGAAGATCTGGGTCTGATACAATATAAGGAGGCGTGGGAGTATCAGGAAAAACTGTTTAATGAAATTACCAGGGCCAAGAAGGAAATTTCGGATGCAGCAAGTCCGTTAAGCATCACCCCCAACTATTTGCTCTTTTGTGAGCATATGCATGTTTATACCTTGGGGAAAAGTGGTTCTTCTGAAAACCTGCTTATCAACCACCTACAGTTAAAGGCAAAAGATGCCGAGTTTTTCCATATCGACAGGGGAGGCGACATTACCTATCATGGCCCTGGGCAAATTGTAGGATACCCCATTTTAAATCTGGAATATTTTGTGACAGGGGTACGTGACTACATTTTTAAGCTAGAAGAAGCAATCATTCTACTGTTGAAAGAATATAATATCGAGGCTTACCGTTTGGATGGAGCCATCGGGGTTTGGTTAGATCCTGGAAAAGCAGAGGCAAGAAAAATATGTGCTATAGGTGTTCGCACCAGCAGATGGGTTAGTATGCATGGGTTTGCTTTTAATGTAAACACCGATCTCGATTATTTTTCACACATCAACCCCTGTGGCTACACAGATAAATCAGTTACTTCGCTTCAAAAAGAGCTTGGGGAAGAACAGAATATTCAGCAGGTAAAAGAAAAGCTTTTGAGGAAAATAGAACAGGTTTTTGAAATGAAGATTATTATAAAATGATTGCTCCATTGAAAAATTATGATCCTTAATTCTTTTCTTTGACGGACTTTCTTGTCGGCAACTCTTGTTGTTTTAAGTGAAATAAACAAAAAAATATCCGGCTAATTTAAAAAAAAGCTATATTCGCTTTGCATTTGTTGCAAGGCGCAGAAGAGTATTGTTTAACCCATTAATTATAAATAGAACCATGAAGATGAAATTGGCCTTAATGATTGTAGGGCTCTTGATTTTAGGTAGTTGCAAGACAAAAGAAATGACTGCTGTAGACCCGTCAAGTCAGGAAAGACCCGTAATTGAAAAAGAAACGGAAGTTGCTGTAGAAGTGGATCAGCAAACGGGTATTATGTCGCTTGAAGAAAGATTTACCTTTACGCAGGAAGATGATAGATCCAGGCACGATCAAAAGCAATATTTTGTGATCATTGGTAGCTTTCGCAAGCAAGAAAATGCCCTCGGATACAAAGAAAGTCTTATAGCAAAAGGATTTGACCCTGTAATCCTGCTTAGTGAAAATGGTTTGCACAGAGTTTCTGTTGATTCATATGACATGGAATCTAACGCCAGAGATCGTATTATGAAAATCCGCTCTCAGTTTAATGAGCACGAGGATACATGGTTGCTTATAAGGAAATAGATAAAAGGAAAAGCCGACATTTTTGACGGCTTTTCCTTTTTACAGAACCTTCCTTGAAGATTTATATTTTTTTCTTTAAAGCAAGTCTTTTTGAAGAACTTGTTCTAGGCTTAACAGTAGCTTCAGGATAATATTTCTCCATATAATTAAACACCAGGGCATTAAATTTAGATTTGTCATTTTCGTGAAACTCTATTTCAATAGGCACATAATAAACGGGTAAGTTTTTAAGCCGTTTGGATAGAGCAGGAGTATTTAATCGCATACTATCTTTCTCTGTTGTGACAATAACTTTGCTCCCACTGTAAGTTTCATGGTAGCTTTCAAGAATAGTCCCGATTTCCCGCTCTGAAAATTGATGGTGATCAGCGAATTTAAAGATCTTTACTTCGTGACAAAGGCGTTTGAGATGCTCAGCCAGTGGAGTTGGGTTGGCTATCCCGGTAATAAGGAAAATGGTCTTTGCTTTCTGTAGCTTTTGTGACTGGGCAAAACTAGAAACGGGAACCCAATCACCGTATTTTATGTATGAAAAAAAGATGTTATTGATGTCATATCTTTTCAGCTCACCAAGGATCAATTTTCTATCCAGGGGAGAGAATACAGAAGGTGTTTTTGTAACGATCAGTGCGTCTGCTCTTTTTGCACCACTTCGAAATTCTCTCAGGTTCCCGGTGGGGAGCAGGTAGTTTCTGGTAAAAATCCTGTGATAGTCCGTAAGTAAAATATTTAAACCCGGCTTTACGTATCTGTGCTGGAAGGCATCATCAAGAAGTATTACCTTATTTGCTGGATTTTCCTTTAATATATTCTTTATCCCCTTTCGTCGATTCTCACATACTACAACCCTGGTGTCGGGATGTTTTAAAAATACTTGCAGGGGTTCATCTCCTGTTTGACTTACCAAAGACTTCTTGCCAACAACCAAATATCCTCTGGTTTTTC
>JBEPXC010000072.1:0-15219 GCA_041642035.1 Sphingobacteriia bacterium | reverse complement strand
TCATTGCCGGCATCAAGGCTGCCATCGTATTGGGTTGGTTTATGCATCTCAGATTTGACGACAGAATATACGCCATCTTTACCGCATTCGTAATTGTACTGTTTTTATTGGTACTATTTGTTACCTTTTTCGATTATTCATACAGATAAAATTAAAACATGAACATAGGAGCCTCAACTTTTGTAGAAGGCGTTGATAATGCCTTTATATACATCATGGCAATCAGCTTTTTCTTTGTAATAGGCATTACCATGGTAATGATCTTATTCATTTACAGATACAATCAAAAAAGAAATCCCGTGGCCCGCCCGGTAAAGGATAGCATTGCCCTGGAATTAACCTGGACCATAATCCCTATCATTTTGGTGTTGGGTATGTTTCATTTCGGTTATGTAGGTTGGATACCCATGAAAAGACCACCCTCTGAAGGTGTTTTGGTTACAGCCAATGCAAGGATGTGGAATTTCTCCTTTACCTACGAAAACGGCAGGATTTCTGACAAGCTTTATGTACCCGTTGATACAGCCGTAATAGTGAACCTCAATGCAATGGATGTATTACATTCCTTTTACATTCCTGCCTTTCGCATCAAGGAAGATATGGTTCCCGGGCTGGAAAATAACCGCAGCTGGTTTGAAGCCACCCAGGTAGGTACCTATAATATTTTTTGTGCAGAATATTGTGGCTTACAGCATTCCTACATGATTAGCGAGGTAGTAGTGATGGAACAAGAGGAGTTCTGGGAATGGTATACCGATACCACGGCCATAGATGAACCTATTGCTGAAGGCGTAGATATGGCTTTGTTGGGCAACCAGTTGTTACAATCAAAGGGTTGCGTTGCCTGCCATTCTCTGGATGGAACACAATTGGTGGGTCCCTCCTTTAAAGGAGCATGGGGCGAAACCATCCGGGTTACTACCAATGGAGAAGTTAGGGAGGTAATTTTTGACGAAGAATACGTGCAGCGTTCCATCTATGAACCCGATGCCGATATTCACGAAGGATACAGACCCGGCCAGATGCTTTCCTACAGAGGAGAGCTTTCCGAACAACAAATAGAACACATTGTGGCTTTTTTGAAAACGCTCCAATAAGTTAGTAATGTATCGTTTGCGAAAAAGAAAGGCTGCCCTGAGGTAGCCTTTCTTCGTTTAAGAAAATCAGAAATATTAAATTAGAAAAAGGATTATCATACGTTAGTGTTGACGAGGCTCATTTGCTGATCAAAGAAATAATCCCAACCATTAGGGCAAGAGCAGCAATAACTAAAACAAACCATACCATGCCGCTTGTTGGTATAGAGCCCGCAGTGGCATACTGAGCCTTACCCGAAGCTGCCACCGCCTGAGCTTCACTTACAATTACCTTTCCTGCCATATAGGGATGAGGCGTGCAAAAATAATCATACTCCCCCTCTTCAGTAATGGTATGACTGAAGGTTTCAGCGTGAGCCAGCATAGGAGAGAAAAAACGCTCAGGCCCTGTTCGTACCAATACATTATGGATACCCGAAAATTCACCTTCCATATAAGTAAATACATCTTCATTGGTCCACGTAATGGTTGTTCCGGGTGCCACTTGCACCACCTTGGGATGGTAGGAATTGCCTATGATCTGAATATTAACATTTTTGGTTTCAGGGCCATATATTACAGGTCTATCTACATCAGCGGTGCCAATTCCAAAGGGTGTAATGGTACGCAAGGATTTCTCACGGTATTCATCCATCTGTTCTTCGCTATACTTTATCCCATCTGCCAGATAGGTTGGATTAGATTCTGCATCCCGGTCACATACCAATAAACCTATTGCACCTCTGTCTGTCGATCCTACGGCATGTGAGAGCATCAAATAACTGCCTTCATCGGGTGGTATTCTAAATTCTATCACCCATGAATCAGAGGGGCCGGCTGTTACAGACTGCCCGCCTATAAGCTTGTTTTTGGGATTACCCTGCCAATAAGCAAAATCCCATATAATACCAACAATATGAAAGGTTGCAAAAAGATTTGGTCCTGCATTGAGATAGTTTATCCTTACATAATCGCCGGGTTTTCCTACTATAGGTTCTTCAACATAACGAAAAAGTTTTCCATTAAAAGCAGTGTACATGGGTTTTCCGCCTCCATCAACTGCATCTTTTCCGCTGGCATAATATTCATGTTGCACCAAGAATATTTCGATATCCGGTTCCTTGCCCAGTATTTTCTCGAGTTCAAACTTTTCTTTGGGTCTCACTACGATCATTCCATATTGACCAAAGATGATGTGCATAGGAATAGCATGACCACCCGGCGCACAATGGTACATATATACACCTGGCATGTTGGCCTTGAAAACCACGCTTGCACTATCATTAGGCTCTACCTTGCCCAGATATTTTGAAGTTTGACTATTAACAGAGTGAATTGATGCTCCGTGAGGGAGCGTACCCTTATTCTTTATTGTAAACTCAACAATATCGCCTTCATCAACAATAAGTGTAGTGCCGGGTATTTTGCCATCGATGGTAAATCCTTTATACATTACCCCGTTCCCAATATAACTGTCACCTTCTTCAAGGGTTATAGAAAGACGTTTGTCGGGCCTGCTGTCCTGAGGCACAAAACTGGTTGCAGGTATAGATAAGTTATTGTCTCTTCGGATAATATCAATAAAATCTGTCCCGGAAGGAAAGTTTACAGAAGAGTTTGAATTTACCGGAGGTTGATTTTGCGCCAATGCCACTGAAGAATTATCGACACCAATGGATTGGATATTGGCAGTATCGAGGTTGCTGCCCAGGCCCATAGAGGTATTTTTTGCATTATTACGCCCAATGTGTTGCTGTGCCTCGATGGTTGCAAGTAACTCTTGCGAAACAAGGCCACCTGTACGTTCACTTTCGCTTAGTTGTCTTAAAAACATCTTATTACATGCTTCACAGGCGTTGGCCTTTTCATATCCATTTAATAAAAAGAAAAATGCAAACAACAGGAAATAAAAATACTTTGGCGAAAAATTACGTCTTCTCATAATGATACTTTTTTGGGTGGATCAAATTGTATACTTACATAAAGATAATAAATTATTTCGATACTTCAATGCCTATTTATTTGAAAAACATGTTCCCAAACCAACTGCAAAGTTTAGGCAAGCTATGGCAACAATTTCCAAAAGAAAGGGATAGAGTAATCTTTGTTTCTTTAAAAAAGGAATCGCATTTGAAGGTGCTAACATACTAAACGACACAAGCATTCAGGCAAATAGACTGTTGGAATGGTAAGCTGCTTCGGTTAGACTCTTCCTAATGGGATATTTTATCGGCCACGATGGTAAACCAAAAAGTGCTTCCGTCCCCTTGTGTGCTGATCAACCCAATTTCACCACCATGCAAAGCCACCAGTTCTTTAGCTATGGGCAATCCCAGGCCACTTCCATCATAAGCCCTTGTATCGCTTTCGTGCAGATAGGTAAAGGGCTCAAAAATGCTTTCCTGTTCTTCATCGGCGACACCAATTCCGGTATCACTGACTTCAAACAGTAAAACCAGTTGGTTATTCTCTTCAACAGCATCGTATAACCTTGCCTTAACAGCAATATTTCCCTGGTGCGTAAATTTAATAGCATTGGACAACAAAATACTAATAACCCTTGCAATGCGGGATTTATCAGCCAGTATATATTTTGGTAGCTCATGGTCTTTTATCAACAGAAATTCTATTGATTTTGCTTCGCAGGTTTTATTATATACATAGCAAATATTATCAAGCATATCCGAAAGATTAAAGCGCTCCGGTCTAAGAGAAACCTCCCCTTGTTCTATTCGGGTAAAATCGAGTACCTGATCTATCATGTCCTTCAATACACCGGCTGAATCTTTAATATCTTTAACATACTCCTGATGAGTAGGATTTAAAAGGGAGTGGTCCAGAACTTCAAGCATACCCAGAATACCGGTAAGAGGGGTTCTCATTTCATGGCTCATATTGGCCAGAAAATTATGTTTGAAAACAAGCGTCTGACGTGCAATAGCCATTTCCTTTTCCTGTTTTTGTTTTTCAATTCGTTGGCTGATATCACGTACAACACATATTATACCCCCGTTTTTGATTATGGATAAAGAAATTTCCTGCGGGAAAGCTAATCCATCCCTCTTCTTTCCGGTAGCTTCCCCTCTCCATCGCCCTGATTTCCTCAGCAATGGCATAATAGTGTTTTCAATTCGGTCAATTTCATCTTCCCCATAAAGAATCTTCCAACTTTGATTAAGTAATTCTTCTCTCTGCTCATATCCGTAAAGGTTGACATGAGCAGTATTTAAATAAATAAATCTGCCTTTGGTGTTAAGAATAGAAATTCCGTCGGGTGATGCATCAAGGGCTTTTATTCGTTTATCCTCCTCGACTTGTTTGGTATGGTGTATATCAATGATAATACCATCCATACAGGCTTTGTTGTCAAAGCTTTTTCTATGCATTTTTCCTTTCTCATGGACCCACTTTAGTTGCCCCTCTTTGGTGAAGATGCGATAATCCATCTCCCATGTGCCTTCATCTTTTATAGCGGCATGAATAGTTTGTTTGTAAAAAGAAAGATCTTCAGGATGAACCAGGTTCTCAAAAATTACTGTGCCTTTATGCATTAAATCTTCAGCTCTAAAGCCGGTCAATTTCTCGATATGATCACTCATGTATTCCACCCTCCTCTGTTTTCCCGGGGCATAGCGGTAAACCACTCCCGAAAGATTAGAGATCAGGGAATGGAAATCGGTTTGAATATGTCTTTGCATTGGCAAGGAATTACCCTTTACAGATGTAAGGTAAAGTATCAATGCAGCCACCGACATTAAAAAAACACCGTTCCAAAGGGTTTCATGAATTATCTCTGCCTGTGGTGAAAAGCTTATCACCAATAGAAAATGAACCAGCCAAAGGACAAAGGAAATTAGAAACCCTCTTTTATGGTAAAAAGCGCATGCTAAAATAACAGGGATATAAAATATATTCTGAAAGACACTGGTATAGCCCATCTTGAGAGATACTGCGCTTATGGCAAAAGAAACTATAGCAGAAAGCGCTATAATACATGTAAAGAGCCAGGTTTTGTTGGTGTAAAAGTGTTCAACAGTTTTTTGGGTAAACATCAATTTAATCAATTTAAACAAAAATGAATCATAGTTTTTCTTCTTATTATCCCATGTGCTGAATAGGACACGAAATTAATTCTTTTTGCCAAACATGTATTTTTTTACCCCAAACATTTTTCATTAATTTGTGTCGGGATAAAATCTTATAAGGGATGAAAATCAACTTGAATAGCATCAACTATATAAATATCACTAATTTATACGGTTTAATCGCTATATTTATCCATAGAAGGAAAAAATATTGTTATGTAGCTTTATAATGATGTATATTTGCACTCTCAAGTATAAGCTTTAAACTATGACACTTATTACATCCATATCAGGAATACGCGGCACGCTGGGCGGCAAAGCCGGAGAAGGCCTCAGCCCTGTAGATATAGTTAAATTCAGCATTGCATATGGCAGTTGGCTGCAAAGCCATTCTCCGGGAGAAAGGTTGAAGGTATTAATAGGTCGCGATGCACGCACATCAGGTCCTGTAGTGAATAAAATGGTTACAGCAAGTCTACAATTTCTCGGAATTGATGTTATTGATGCCGGATTTGCCCCCACGCCCACCATTGGTATCGGAGTGCGTGAATATGGCTGCCAGGGAGGTATTATCATTACTGCCAGCCATAATCCTAAAAACTGGAATGCTTTGAAATTGCTCAATGAAAATGGAGAATTTTTAAATGCAAGCCAGGGGGAAGAAATGATGTCTTTTGCTGATAACCCGGATGTTACTTATGCTACGGTTGATAAAATAGGTAAATACATAAAAGAAGATTCGGCCATTGAGATGCACATTGAAAAAGTGCTTGCCCTCGAGCTTGTTGATACCGATGCCATAGCAGCAGCCAGCTTTCATGTTGTTATTGACGCGGTGAACTCAGTGGGAGGAATTGCTATCCCTATGCTGCTGGAAGCCCTTGGTGTAAAAAGAATAACCGAATTATACTGTGATCCCAACGGACATTTCCCCCACAATCCCGAACCCCTACCTGAACACTTAAGCATTATCTCGGAAGAGGTAACCAAAACCAATGCTCATGTGGGCTTTGCCGTTGATCCCGATGTTGACAGGCTGGCTATCGTTTGCAACAATGGAGAGATGTTTGGCGAAGAATATACCCTGGTGGCTATAGCCGACTATGTGCTACAGCATCAAAACGGAAACACCGTAAGCAATTTATCGTCTACCCAGGCATTGAAAGATATTACCCTGAAGCATGGCAGTGAATATTACCCCTCTGCTGTGGGTGAGATTAATGTGGTGGAAAAAATGAAACAGGTAAATGCTGTCATTGGAGGCGAAGGAAACGGTGGGGTTATCTACCCTCCTATTCATTATGGCAGAGATGCATTAACGGGCATTGCTCTTTTTCTGACCTATCTGGCTAAATCGCGCAAAACGGTGGTGGGATTAAAATCCGAATTGCCCGACTATTTTATCAGTAAACACAAAATAGAGCTGTCAAAAGGAATTGACCTCAATCATATTCTCGAACAAATATCCAACAAATACGCCAAACAACAAATCGACAAAACCGACGGAGTAAAAATTCTCTTTGACAAAGAGTGGGTACATTTGAGGAAATCAAATACCGAACCCATCATCCGCATCTATGCCGAAAGCGATAATGAGGTAAAATCGGAGTCTCTGGCAAGAAAAATCATGACCGACATAAGTGATCTGATCAGACAATCAGACAATTATTAAAAAGTTAATTCTCACTGTATCCAGCCCTGAATGATGTATTTCATTCAGGGTTTGTTCTTTTTCAGGGGTTTTACAGGGAGTTGTCTGCAAAAAACGCTCAATTTCTATCGGTTTTTCACGAATCTAATAATGGGTGGGTATTTAAAATAAACATGTTTTAAATTTTTACAATAAAATTTGGTTTAATTGGCAGGAAATACCTAGTTTTAGGCCGCCTTTTCAGGGCACTCCTAAAATCAGGTACCCATTTAATCTTTCAAAACGTTATGGAGAAAAACAATACTATTAAAGGCTTGCCAGACAACGCGTATAAAGAGTTGGCCCCAGGTGAAGAATATATTCCGGTGATGGATCCGGATAAAATCTATCCCGAAATAAACTTCCGTTCGGTTTCTCTGGGCTTATTGATGGCAGTGATTTTTTCTGCTGCTGCAGCTTATCTTGGATTGAAAATAGGCCAGGTGTTTGAGGCTGCCATTCCCATTGCCATTATAGCGGTGGGTTTATCCACCCTTACCAAACGCAAAAATGCGTTGGGTGAAAATGTAATCATTCAATCTATTGGGGCCAGCTCAGGTGTAATTGTTGCAGGAGCCATTTTCACCCTGCCTGCATTGTACATACTCGATCTGGAAGCCCATTTTTATCAGGTTTTCTTTTCTTCATTGTTGGGTGGCTTTTTGGGCATCCTTTTTATCATTCCCTTCAGGAAATATTTTGTTGCCGAGATGCATGGCAAATTCCCTTTCCCCGAAGCTACTGCCACCACCGAAGTTCTTGTATCAGGAGAAAAAGGCGGAAGCCAGGCCAGGATTCTTTTGTTCAGTGGACTCATTGGCGGAATCTATGACTTCATAATAGCCACTTTTGGATGGTGGGCCGAGGAATTTTCTACCCGTGTTTTACCTTATGGAGAGGCACTGGCCGATAAAGCCAAAATTGTTTTCAAACTAAATGTAGGGGCAGCAATTGTAGGCCTGGGATATATAATAGGATTGAAATATGCTGTAATCATTTGCGCGGGTTCCTTTGTAGGTTGGTTTGTTATCATTCCGCTCATAGCCCATGCCGCCGCGATGTTTGGAGGCGATGCCATGCTTGCTGCCGCAACTCCTGAGGCAATTTTTGATGAGTACGTAAGGATGATTGGTATTGGAGCAATAGCAATGGCGGGTGTAATAGGTATTATCCGCTCATCGAAAGTTATTCGCACCGCCATCAGTCTGGCTGTAAAAGAAACCTTCAGCAGGCAGAAAACAGACCAGAATAATCTTCGTACCCGTAGAGATTTACCCATGAGTATAATCATGGGCGGAATTGTGTTTACCGCTTTGTTGATCTTTGTATTTTTCCAGTTTGGAGTGGTTCAAAATCTCACCCATGCGCTTATCGCCCTGTTCATTGTGATGGTAATATCTTTTCTGTTTACTACCGTTGCCGCCAATGCTATTGCCATAGTAGGCACCAACCCTGTATCGGGCATGACCTTAATGACACTTATCATCACTTCACTTGTCATGGCAGCTGCAGGCCTTAGCGGCCCTTCGGGTATGGTGGCCGCGTTGATCATTGGTGGTGTGGTATGCACGGCACTGGCCATGGCAGGGGGCTTTATTACGGACCTGAAAATTGGTTATTGGCTGGGTTCATCACCTTATAAGCAGGAAAGCTGGAAATTTCTGGGTACAGTGGTCTCTGCAGCCACGGTAGGTGGAGTCATCATTATCCTGAATCAGACCTATGGTTTTAAGGGCGAAGGCGCCCTGGTAGCCCCTCAGGCCAATGCTATGGCTGCTGTGATAGAACCTATGATGATGGGTGGCTCGGCCCCCTGGCTGTTGTATGGAGCAGGAGCATTCCTTTCATTAATCCTTACCATGCTGGGAGTACCAGCCCTGGCCTTTGCCCTGGGTATGTTTATTCCTATTGGCTTGAACACCCCCCTACTGGTAGGAGGAATTATTGCGCATTATGTTTCTACACGAAGCAAAGATGAAAAACTGAATACCGAAAGACGCGAAAGAGGTACCCTTATTGCCAGTGGATTTATTGCTGGAGGAGCATTAATGGGAGTAATCAGTGCCATGCTTAAATTCGGTGGCCTCAACCTGGAAGCTCATGAGTGGCTGGCATCAAATGGCTCGCAGTATCTGGGCATTTTCATGTTTGCTTTGCTATGTGTATATTTATACAGAAGTTCGATACAAACTAAAAAATCGTAACCGCAGAAAACAAAAAGCATACATTTCTGCTTTACTCATCAAAACCCTTAACTCATGAAAAAGATATTATTAGAAAAGTTTTTTAAGTACATCAACATCGACACCCAGTCGGATCCTGGGTCTGATACATACCCCAGTACAAGCAAGCAGTTCAACCTGGCAAAGGTATTGGTAGAAGAGCTCAAGGCGATGGGACTTGACGATGCACATGTAGATGATAACTGTTATGTAATGGCAACACTGCCCTCGAACCTGGACAAGGAGGTTCCGGTGATTGGTTTTTTGGCCCACGTAGACACCGCTCCCGATATGTCGGGTAAGGATATTAAACCCACCATATTTGAAGACTATGACGGTGAGGATATTCTCCTAAATCAGGAAAAGCAAATGTTTCTTAAAGTAGCCGACTTTCCTGAATTAAAAAAATATGTAGGTCAAACGCTAATCACAACCGACGGCACAACCTTGCTCGGGGCAGATGATAAAGCGGGAGTTGCCGAAATAATGACTGCTATCGAATATCTTACGCAAAATCCTGAAATCAAACATGGCACCATCAAAATTGGCTTTACACCCGATGAAGAAATAGGCAAAGGGGTTGACCATTTTGATGTAAAAAAATTCGGTGCCCAATATGCCTATACACTTGATGGAGGTGAGCTGGGTGAACTGGAGTTTGAGAATTTCAATGCTGCTTTCGCCAAAGTAAAAGTGCAGGGAAGAAATGTGCATCCGGGCATGTCGAAAAATAAGATGATCAACTCCATGCTTGTAGGAAGCGAGTTTAATGATATGTTGCCCATCTTCGATCGTCCGGAGTTTACAGAGCACTATGAAGGTTTTTTTCATCTGATCAAATTTGACGGCACCGTAGAAGAATCTGTCCTGCAATATATTATCAGGGACCACGACAGGGAGAAATTCGAAAACCGTAAAAAGTTGATCATGGAGGTGGCAAATTTTATCAACAAGAAGTTTGGTGAAGGAACCATTACCATTGAAATGAAGGATCAGTATTACAATATGCGCGAAAAGGTAGAACCGGTATATCACATCGTAGAAATCGCAGAAAAGGCGATGCTAGAGCTGGGTATCAAACCCCTGATCAAGCCTATCCGGGGAGGCACTGATGGTTCACGTCTTTCTTACATGGGTCTGCCCTGCCCCAACCTTTTTGCCGGTGGACATAACTTTCACGGTAAATATGAATTCATTCCCCTTGAAAGCATGGAAAAAGCTACACAGGTGATTTTAAAAATCATTGAACTATACGCCAGCAAATAAAGTGTATTTATACAACGTAAAAAGCCGCAGACCTTAGTTATAAGTTTCTGCGGCTTTTTTAGGTAAGTATCATTTTGTGTAGGTACAACTGATTGAACATGCCATATTGCATGAATCTTTAGCCTTTATAGCCTACAGCCCTTTCCAGGTTGATAACATCTTTCATATTAGTATCATTGAAATAAGTGCGCCCAAAATTGGCTTCCAGTACATCAGCTCCGGAGAGATCAGCACCCGACAAATTGCCTTTAAAAAGATTGGCACGTGTAAGATCAGCACCATACAAAATGCTTTGCGATAAATCGCCACGGGTAAAATCGCAATCCATAGCCGAGATTTTACTTAGGTTGGCACCCGATAAATTTACATCGGTAAAGTCTGCTTCATTGAGTCGGGCATTACTCAGATTAGCCAAAGCCAGAACAGAACCTTCAAAGGTTGCCCCGCTTAAATTGGCCCCACTCAAATCGGCGTTAGCCAAAAATGCACCCGAAAGATTTGCTCCTTCCAGATTAGCATCACGTAAATCTGCTTTCGAAAAATTAGCTCCCGATAAATCTGCACCGGCCAGATTGGCTCCCATCAGCAGCGCCCCTCTAAGATTTAAGGGGCGATAAGCATCTCCCACCGAACTTTGAGCTATTAATATCCATAGATCTTTATCCGTTAACAATCTTTCGGGCATTCCATTCATAAGTACTATAATTTAGGTTTAGTGGTGCAAAAATACAATTTTTATTGACACATGGGCTATTTTTATACATAAAATACTTTTTAACTACTTTTACTTTCTATTCACGATATTTTGTCTTAAACTTATTTTTATCAGTTTTTATAAATTAATATTCACTTTTTATATGTACTTTGTGAATATTAACCAAATAAATTTATCTTGAATAAAAACAAAAAATAATAATTGCCAATTCTGTTGAAATAGTCATAACCTTAGTCGGTTTTTTTATAATTTTGGCGGAATTAAATCATGCTTTACAACACAAAATTTCAAGCTGTCAATTAAACTCACCTTTATGAATCAAACAACTGAAAGCATCCGGGTTCACCCTCCGGATTTAAGCATTTACGGAATAAACAACACACCCGAAATCTACTACAACCTCTCCTACGATGAGTTGTACAAACACGAAACAGATCCTTCGGCAGAGGGTTTTGAAAAGGGTTTTGAAACCAGCGCAGGTGCCGTTGCTGTAGACACCGGTATTTTCACCGGCCGCTCTCCCAAAGATAAGTATATCGTACTGGAAGACACCACCAAAGATAATATCTGGTGGGCCGGCCCCAATGCCAAACGCTCAGACAACCATCCCATCAACGAACAGGTGTGGAATGAACTTAAGCAAACTACCCTAAACCAGTTTGAGGGCAAAAAGTTATACGTAATGGATGCTTTTTGCGGAGCCAATGAAAATTCCAGGCTTAAGATACGAGTAATTACCGAGGTGGCCTGGATGGCACATTTCGTAAAAAACATGTTTATCCGTCCTACCAACGAAGAGCTCATTGATTTTGAACCCGACTTTGTTATGCTCAATGCCTGCAAGACAGTTAACGAAAACTGGGAAAAGCAGGATCTGAACTCTGATGTCTACGTTGCCTTTCACATTCGCGAGAAAATGTCTTTGGTGGGCGGTACCTGGTATGGAGGCGAAATAAAAAAAGGCTTCTTCTCCATCATGAATTACTATCTGCCCTTAGAAGGTATGGCCTCCATGCATTGCTCGGCCAATATGGGCAAAAATGGGGATACCGCGATCTTTTTCGGGCTCTCGGGCACGGGAAAGACTACCCTTTCGGCAGATTCTGGCCGCTACCTCATTGGAGATGATGAACATGGCTGGGATAATGAAGGGATCTTTAACTTTGAAGGTGGATGCTATGCCAAATGTGTTAATCTCAGTGAAGAAAAAGAACCCGATATTTATCATGCCATCAGAAGGAATGCATTGCTCGAAAACGTGGTGTACGACCAAAAAACAGGTGATATCAACTTTTATGATACCTCCAAGACAGAAAACACACGCGTTTCCTATCCGATTTATCATATTGATAATATTGTAAAACCAGTAAGCAAAGGCACCCACCCCAAAAAGATAATATTCCTTACTGCCGACGCCTTCGGGGTTTTCCCTCCTGTATCACGCCTTAGTCGTGAGCAAGCCATGTATTACTTCCTAAGTGGCTACACCAGCAAACTGGCAGGTACAGAAAGGGGGGTTAAAGAACCATTGCCTACCTTTTCCTCTGCATTTGGTGCGGCCTTCCTCCTGTTGCATCCTACGGTATATGCCCGCCAACTGGCAGACAAAATGAAGAAACACGGCGCAACCGCCTACCTGGTTAATACAGGTTGGATTGGAGGCCCTTATGGCGTGGGCCAAAGGATTGACCTTGAATCAACGCGCAACATCATCAGGGCAATTCTTGATGGCTCACTCGACCATGCTGATGTAGACGAAGTCGTACCTTTTGGCTTAAGTATTCCGCGCGAAGTAATAGGTGTTGATCCTTATATACTCAACCCCAAGAATACCTGGAAATACGAAAGCGCATACAATAAGGCGGCAGAGAAACTGGCAGATAGGTTTATTGAAAACTTTAATCAGTTTCTCGATACCGAAGAAGGTCAACGATTGGTTGCTGCAGGCCCGCAGGATCAGTTTATGAAGCAGTATTACAAATACTACGAACAGAAGCTGAACCAAATGGAAAAGAAACATCATGAAGAAATCCTCAGGCTCAAAGACCAGGTTTATATTCTTCAAAATGCCTTTCACGATTATGTTTCTTTCAACTCCATCAACTCGGATTACAAAAAATGCAATCTCCATCGCTACGTCCCGGTGGTATCATGGTTTGACTCTGAGGACAAAAACCAAACCACCAATTGTTTCAATGCTGTTCTTAAACTTGCCAACATTGTTGGATTGGAAGCCCACAGCCATAAAGAAACAGAGATGGGCTACAATGAATTTATGACCAGCTCAAGAGAGGAGATTACCACACAGCAAGTATATGACATAATAGAAGATATTTACAAGTGCTTCTTGCAGAAGCCCTGTAAAAATCAAAAGCTCGTTAAAGCCAAAGAAAACATTATCGAGGTTTCACAACAGGTAAACAATATGATCATCAAAATAGGATCATTAATAATTATCAAATATCTTGATGCCGATGAAAAGAGTCATTTCCTGGTGAAAAAACTCAGCATCAGTGGCTTAATACATATTGATAAAAATCCTCATCTTGTTAAAGATCCCGTGCAACTTGTTGAAGAGATACAATATTTTTAATTTTAATGAGTTTTTTACTATGGTAGTGACAGTTTCATAACAACGTAAACCTTTTTCTCTGCTTGCAACTTTTTTACGGAAACTGTCCTACCATTTTTTATTTCCCCTTTGATTTCTTCGCTCATACATAGTAAACAACCGGTAAAAAACCCAAAGCTTATCCTTTTAATCTATTATTTAGCCATTATTATTTATTTTCAAACATTATTTAACTTATCCAACGCATTAAATTGATCAAAAACTTTTGCGTATGTATAAATTATTTGTATTTTTGGGTGTTTAATCTGCAATATTGCAATAAAAAGAATGAAAATGGAAAAAGGAACATTAAAATTTTTCAATGAGAAAAAGGGCTACGGATTTATTGTTGACGATAATTCCGGGAAAGATGTTTTCGTGCATCACTCAGGTCTGGTTGACAAACCAGATAATGATGAAAAGGTAACCTACGAAATTGCTGAAGACCAAAAGGGGAAAAAAGCAGTAAATGTGAAAAAAGCATAGCAATATCGTTCTACAGCCTCACTAAAGCCTTGTCAAATGCGACAGGGCTTTTTTTATTTCCACACCCAATGCCAGCCCCGGGGTTTGATTTAAAATAAGTAATTTCGCAGAAAAATAAACAAGAATGAATTATTTCCAGGCCGATAACCTCAGCAAAGCCTATGCTGAGAAAATACTATTTGACAACATAAGCTTTGGCATTGATCAGGGACAGAAGGTTGGGTTAATTGCACGTAATGGTGCAGGCAAAACCACACTGCTCAACATCATGATGCAGAAAGATATACCCGATTCGGGCACCTGCAATTTCAGAAAAGATATACGGGTAGCCTACCTGGAGCAGAACCCTGATTTTGCACCCCAACCTTCCGTAATACAAACCATCCTCAATGATAGCAGTCCCATAATTAGCATTGTGCGGGAATATGAAAAACAGATCAAACTTCACGAGAAAAATCCATCTCTGGCTGATAATCAAAAGCTACAGCAACTTATCGCTAAGATGGATGAACTGGATGCCTGGTATGTGGAAGCAAGAATCAGACAAATCCTCTCCCAGTTAAAAATTGAAGATTATAACCAACCCATTGGAGAGCTCTCCGGAGGGCAAATAAAACGTGTTGCCCTGGCAAAAATACTTATCGAAGAAGCAGATTTCATCATTCTCGATGAGCCGACCAATCACCTGGACATGCAAATGGTTGAATGGCTCGAGGATTATCTGGAAAGACAAAAACTAACCCTGCTGCTGGTTACGCACGATCGTTATTTTCTCGATAATGTGTGTAACGAAATTTTCGAACTCGAGAATGCTGAAATATACCGATACAAGGGCAACTATGCCTATTTCCTGGAGAAAAAACAGGAACGTGAAAATGCCCTGTCGGCACATACCGAGAAAGCCCGCAATCTGTTAAAAAAAGAAACCGAATGGATGCGAAGGCAACCCAAAGCACGAACCACCAAATCCAAGGCACGCATAGATGCTTATCATCAGCTTAAGGAGGCTGCTTCACAACAGCAAAGTGGACAAACACAGGAAATCATTATGCAGGTAAGCAGGCTGGG
>JBEPXC010000071.1:0-15369 GCA_041642035.1 Sphingobacteriia bacterium | reverse complement strand
TAAGAGAATATCAACCTGGAAATAAAGATTGCAGTAAATAACGAACTGAGAATACCAATGATAAGTGTGGTAGCAAAACCCTGTACCGGACCTGAACCAAAAACATAAAGTACAATCGCAGTGAGAAGAGTTGTTACGTTACCATCAATGATGGCGGAGTATGCATTTTTATACCCGTCAGAAATGGCAAGTTTTTGTCCTTTACCGGCTCTGATTTCTTCAAGAATCCTTTCATAAATAATTACGTTGGCATCCACCGCCATACCCAGGGTAAGCACGATACCTGCAATACCTGGCAAGGTGAGCACAGCTCCCAGAGAAGCCAATACTCCAAAGATGAAAAAAATATTGGTAATCAAGGCCAGGTCAGCAACCAAACCAGCTCGGTTGTAATAAACCGCCATATATATGAGTACCAGCAAAAAGGCTATAAGAAAAGAAGTAAGACCACTGGAAATAGCTTCTCTACCCAACGATGGACCGACGATATGTTCTTCAACAATTTTTGCAGGAGCAGGTAATGAGCCTGCACGAAGAATATTGGCTAAATCCTGCGCTTCAGCAACAGTAAAGTTACCTGAGATGGAAGAACGCCCCCCTGATATTTCGGCCTGAACGGTTGGGAATGAATAAACATAATCATCCAATACGATGGCAATGGATTTACCAATGTTGGCAGCGGTAAGACGTCTCCACTCACGGGCACCTTCGCTGTTCATAGTCATGGATATTTCCGGCGATCCGTTTGGACTGAAATCCTGACGTGCATCAACAATAACATCACCGGTAAGGTGTGGCTCGCCCCTGCTGGGTACTTTAATGGCAATTAGTTGAAGGATATTTTCAGCTTCAGTCTGTGAATTTATCGTCCACAAAAGCTTCAATTCACGTGGAAATAGTGCTTTGATGTTGGGTTGACGCAAATATCTGTTTACAAGTGCAGTGTCCTGTATGGCAGCACTACCCACCATGGGTCCGTTTCCTAAAAAGGGCTCACCGGTTTGTGGGTCCATAACAATATTCATGTTCAATACTGCAAACAGAGGATTTCTGGCAGCCATATCTTCACTGACCTGAAGTTCTTCATCTGCCTCGGTAGAAAGGATATCCAGTAAGTCATCACTTTCCTGATCCAAAGAAAGGGTGTCTTCACTTTGGATCTCCTCTGTATCTATCGCCTCTTGCTGTGTTTCCTCATCAAGAAGTATTTCAGCCTCAGGGGTAGGCAAGCCTTCTCGGAGCCTCTCATTAGCTTCAGCAAAGAAAGAATACAATTCTGAAATTTCATAGGTTTCCCAAAATTCCAATCTTGCGGTACCCTGTAACAAACGCCTAACACGGTCTTGTTCTTTTATACCCGGCAATTCAACCAGGATACGACCCGAGTTTTGTAACTTCTGAATATTAGGTTGAGCTACACCAAAACGGTCAATTCTGGTTCTTAATATCTGGAAGGAACGATCGATGGCATCATTTACTTCATTGTCAAGTACCGATAAAACTTCATCGTTTGTGGCATTGAAGCTTATCCTGTCGCGCATTTCCGGAGTAGAGAAGATTGCGGCCAGACTGGCATTAGGATCGGTTTCGTTAAAGGCTTCACCCAGGAGGGTGACAAAATTCTCACGACTGCCCTGATTGGCTTCTATAGCTTTCTGCATGGCAGCAACAAAAGTTGGGTCCTGGCTATTTCCTGAAAGTGCTCTTACGATATCGGGTACTGATATTTCAAGGGTAACATTCATACCCCCTTTAAGGTCCAGACCCAGATTGATTTCTCTGTCTTTTACTTCCTTATAGGTATATTGTTTTATACCCAAATTAAATACCGTCTGGTTCTTCATTGAATCCAGATAAAACCTTTCATAAGTACGCCTCAATGAATCCATAAGGACCATTTCAACTAGTTCATCGCCACTAGCCATTTCCCTGGCAATGTTATGTACACGCTCACTTTGTGAGTATGCTTTGGCATCGCCTTCAACTTTACGGGAAAAGTAAGTAAACGATAACTGGTACAGACATACCACCGCAAATGCGATGGCAAAAAATCTAATTAAACCTTTGTTCTGCATGTTATCTGTTTTTAAAATTTAATTTTTGGTTCCGACTCGGTGGAATTTTCTATTATAACTGTTGATGCGGAAATACTTCTGTAAAAAGGCTGCAAAGATAGAACTTAGTGAGGTAATATACAACGGTTAATTTTATTATTCCCTAACTTTTTCTCATAGCTCGCACCCTGCCTTCAATGCTCTTTTGCTTATTCTTTTGTGATTTAACAGGTTATTTGTTTTCCGTTGGCAAATTTAGATTTTTTTTTATTCCCACAAACAAAAATCCTCTATTCCTTACTCTCGATCTCCATTATTTTATGCCAATAATCTATACGGGCATGGAGTGAGAGCAAAAAATCTCCTCCCAACACTCCATCTACCCGGTCAAGATCCTCACTGGCATAGGCTTGATTGATGTTGGCCAGATCGATAAGGAGTATGGTAAAATTGAATAAACAGAAATTTCCAAAACTTATCTCCTCAATAATGGTGGAGTGGGTTTCAATTTTCGCACTTCCAATTCCGGTAAACCATTTGGGATAGCTCAACAAAGATTGCTCTGGATTTATGAATTTAATCCGGTTGATATCAAATACGGTCAGAGATGCCCCTGTATCGATAAGAAAATTATTCTTAAAACCATTAATCCTGGCGTGGCACATGATATGGCACCCGTGATTTTGCATGGGTATAAGGTGAAAGGGAATACGATGGACCATCAGACAGATTGAGATTAAGATTTTAACAAATAATCAGTTGCATTAGCATTAATCAAAAAAAAAGCCCTCCGACATCAGGAAGGCTTTTGATAGGTTGTTGAAATTAATTCAGTTGATGTTCGGTGGTGATGATCTCCATGCCTTTCTGTATGGCTTGCTCATTAATAGGAATGAGATGATGATACCGCTCGGGCAGCACTTTCTGTAACCCTTTAATAACATTTTCCATTTCGATGATGGGTTTTAGCTTTAAGAACCCTCCGATGACGATCATATTAAAAACTTTGGTATTCTTCATTTTTATTGATTCGTCGTAGGCATTGATTACGTATACATTGATGTCTTTCCTTCGGGGCTTGCGTGTCATTCCATTGGACTCATAGATCAGTAAACCTCCCGGCTTAACGCTATCTTCAAATTTATCCATGGAGGGTTGATTCAACACAATGGCGGTATCATAGGTGTGAAGCACTGGAGAACTGATTTCACTATCACTGATAATGGCAGTACAGTTGGCCGTGCCTCCGCGCATTTCAGGGCCATAAGAAGGCATCCAGCTTACTTCCTTATTTTGCATTACACCACTGTAACATAAAATCTGGCCCATGGAAAGAACACCTTGTCCTCCAAATCCGGCTATAATTATTTCTTCGGTCATAACAAAAAAAGTTTTTATTGTTGGTCTGGTACTTTAATATCTCCAAGGGGATAAAAAGAAAACATATTCTCTTCCATCCATGTGTTGGCCTGTGTAGGCGTCATCTTCCAGTTGGAGGGACAATTGGAGACGATTTCTATAAAGCAGGTTCCTTTATCCAGCTTTTGATACTCCAGAGCCTTTTTAATGGCTCTTTTTGCTTTGCGTACATTAGCAGGTTTATGCACCGATTGGCGGGTAACATAATAAGTCCCCGGCAACTGGGCGACCATTTCGGTCATCTTAAGCGGGCTGCCCATTGTTTTTACGTCTCTGCCAAAGGGCGAAGTGGAACTTTTCATTCCGGGAAGTGTGGTAGGAGCCATTTGTCCTCCGGTCATACCATAAATACCATTGTTGATAAAGACAATGAGTATATTTTCGCCGCGGTTACAGGCATGAATGGTCTCGCCTGTACCAATGGCTGCAAGGTCACCATCACCCTGGTAGGTGAAAACATATTTTTCGGGAAATACGCGTTTGATACCGGTGGCTACTGCCGGAGCGCGTCCGTGGGCTGCACCCTGCATATCAACATTGAAATAGTTGTAGGCCAATACCGAACAACCTACCGGTGCCACACCAATGGTTTCATTCTGTATACCCAGCTCATCGATTACCTCAGCCAAAATGCGGTGGCTTGTTCCATGACCACATCCGGGGCAGTAATGCAGAATGCGGTCGGTCATTACATCGGTTTTCTTGTAAACCAGATTCTCGGGAGTTATAAGATTTTCTGACATGATTATCCTCCTATTATTTTTTGTTCCAAAGCATTAAGAATTTCATCAGGGTTAGGAATCATTCCACCATAACGGCCAAAATGTTCTACCCTGGTTTTACCGTTAACGGAGAGTCTTACATCTTCCACCATTTGACCGGCATTCATTTCAACACAAAGAATACCTTTGAGTTGAGGCGCCAACTCCTCAAAAGCCTTTGTTGGGAAAGGCCATAGGGTTTGTGGTCGCAACAGACCTACTTTAATGCCTTTTGCCCGGGCCATTTCCATGGCTTTGCGTGTAATACGGGCACATGAGCCAAAAGCGGTAAAAAGATATTCTGCATCATCGCAGTTGATTTTCTCAAAGCGAACTTCGTTTTTCTCTACTTCGCGATATTTTGCCTGTAGGCGGTGATTAACTCTTTCCTGTTCCTCGGCCTGAAGTTGCAGAGAGGTTACAATAACAGAGTCTTGTCCTTCTTTGCGTCCTACGGTAGCCCATTCATAGTCGGGCTCTACACGTGGCATTTGCTCAAAAAGCTCAACTTTCTCCATCATTTGCCCGATAATACCATCCGACTGTATCATCACCGGATTGCGGTATTTGAAGGCTAACTCGAAGGCCAGCTTCATGTAATCAACACTCTCCTGAACTGTAGCGGGGGCAAGTACAATCAATTTATAATCGCCATGGCCACCTCCTTTTACCGATTGAAAATAATCAGACTGAGAGGGCTGAATGGTACCCAGTCCGGGGCCTCCTCTTACTACATTTACCAGCACACAAGGCAACTCAGCACCAGCAATGTAGGATATTCCTTCCTGCTTTAAGCTCATTCCCGGACTTGACGATGAAGTAAGGGCTTTTTTGCCACAGCCTGCAGCACCATATACCATATTGATGGCAGCAATTTCACTTTCTGCCTGCAGAACAACCATTCCGGTACGTTCCTCTGTTCGTGCCCCCATTAAATATTCTATTACTTCCGATTGTGGGGTGATGGGATAACCAAAATAAGCATCGGCGCCGGCTCTTATTGCCGCCTCTGCCAATGCCTCATTGCCTTTCATTAATCTTAATTCCTTCATTTTCTTTTCTTTTTAATAACTACGTGCATGTTTTTTAATTGCTTATTTTTCCCTGTACACGGTTATTACTGCATCCGGACATACTACAGCACAATTGGTGCATCCCGTACAATCCTCATTCACTTTGACAGCATAATGATAACCTTTCTTGTTAACCTCAGGGGCAAGGGCTAACACAGCATTGGGGCAGGCCGAAATACAAATTTCGCAGCCTTTGCAAATCTCTATGTCGATGACAACATCTCCTCGTTTTGCCATTGTTTTGATATTTTTTTTAAGGGTATAAAAAAATTTGTTTTAACACAGGTTTTCCTGTTGTCGGCAAATCTATAATTATTTATTCAGATTCATGGCTTAAATCTGAATTATTTTTAGCAAGTGTTTTCTATTCCCTTGTATATCAATATATAACGATCGCAATACAACAATATATGTTGCTATACTTCAATCAAAAGGGCTGTTCTTTTTTTTAATAAATATTAATAATCATTGGTATGGAGAGTAGGCTATTTCTACTGTTTTAAGATCTTAATGAAAAGACTTGTTGTTGTATTTTGATTTTGTATTTTTGCGCCAACACTTTTCAAATTTAATATATACCCCATCATGCTGTAGTTAAAGACTCAACCGGCATAAAATGAGCAGATAAAATCATAATGGTGAAAATTGTTTCAGCAAAAAAATATATCACTTTATTTCGGTTGCTTATCTTGGCCGGTGCAGGATTTGTTCTGATGATATTTCTTAGTAACATTTTTATTGCCTTTTCTTCACGTAATTCGGTTTTTGATGATATCAGTCAGGTATCGCAACACAAAGTAGGTATCGTATTGGGTACCAGCCGTTATATGAAAAGCGGAAAAAGCAATCCCTGGTTTTACAATCGTATAATGGCTGCAGCAGAATTATATCATGCGGGTAAAATAAAATATATCATTCTAAGTGGCGATAATCGTTCGGTTAATTATAATGAGCCCGAACAAATGCGCCGTGAAATCATCCGACATAATGTTCCCGACAGTGTATTGTACCTTGATTATGCAGGCTTGCGTACCCTTGACTCTATGGTAAGGAGCCGAGAGATTTTCGGGCAGGACAGCCTGATTGTTATTTCGCAGAAATTCCATAATGAGCGGGCTGTTTTTTTAGCAAAAGCTCACAACATTACCGCTATTGGATTCAATGCAAAGGATCCTGCAGCAGAAATTACCACCCGGGTTCTGATCAGAGAAATGTTTGCCCGGGTAAAGGTTTTTATGGATTTATTAACCGGAAAAAAACCCAGGTTTCTGGGAGATGAAATCCCCATGGGAGAATAAACCCATAGAGCCCCACGGAGGTAAGGCTTCATACATCAGTTTGCCTCGAAAAAATAGTCATCCTATTTGATCAGGGCAGTTTTATTTTAATGAGGACTTAATAGTTTGCCACTTTCTTACCTGGTCTTTTGGCCATTTCAATTTGCTGCCCCAACAATTCGCGAATCACTACCGAAGCTGCTGCACACCCAAAGATAGCAGGCATATAACTGATGGTGCCTACAGTAGTTTTTTTATTAGGCTCATCATATACCGGAAGCATCGCACTGTCATCCACTATTTCGGGAGAAAATACCGCTTTGAATCCTTCGCGTACACCCAGGCTTTTAAGGCGCTTTCGAAGCATGCGGGCAAGATTACATTGATAGGTATCGCCAAAATCAGCCACCTTGATTTGTGTGGGATCTGTTTTTCCTCCGGCTCCCATACTGCTTACCAGCGGCAATCCCCTGGATAGAGCATGTTTTATTAAAAATATCTTAGGAGACAACGTATCAATAGCATCTACCACATAATCAAAAGGCTGTTCCAGGATTTCAAGGGTACGCTCATCACGGATGAACTCATCGATTACCGTTAACTCTATCTCAGGATTAATATCCAGCAGTCGATCTCTCATCAGTTGAGCTTTTCTTTTGCCCACTGTGCTGGTAAGTGCCAGCAGTTGGCGGTTTCGATTGGAATGCTGTATTTGATCTGCATCAATAATGGTCATTTTACCTATTCCTGAGCGGCAAAGCATCTCGGCTGCATAGCCTCCAACACCCCCCAGTCCGGCTACAAGAACATTTGCCTTGTTAAGTTTTTGTACTTTTTCTTTATCATAAAGCAGTAAAGTACGCTCCTGCCAATTGTTTTCAAACATAATTTTTAGTCTCTCATTAGCGGGCAATATAGCCCCCAGCATAATAATATTTTACAAAGTTGTTGTTGCAGAATGCCTTCATTCCAGACGTTTTCCATTCGAATAAGTTATCGATTGACCTTTTGATTTTTCTTTCTTTCGGCTTCCAGCTTCGATCTTATAGGGGTTCTTCCTTTCACTCCCGAATAGATTTCGTGATGGCCAAAAAATATTTTATTCCATCTCAGTTTCAGAATCAAAAGAAAATACCTGCCTGAAATTTTTCATCTGACTGGTTTTAAGCTCTTCAACAGAAATATTGCGTAGATCAGCAGCCCTTTTATATACTGCTTTTATATCATCATCATCGTCGGTCTCCAGGAAGAAGTGGTCAGATGAAAGCTCCAGAAAAGCTTTTATGGCTTTCGAGTCTTGCCTGAACAGCTCATTCCCAAATGATGGTATACAGTTATGACTAATAAGCTGCGAAGCCATTTCAGGACTGCTGTTGTATCCATGAAAAATCCATTTCTCCGCGCCGGTGAAATCTTTCCTTATACTGAGAATATCGCTGTATGCCTTGACACAATGTATAATCATGGGCTTTTGATATTTCTCCGCCAGCTTTGCCTGAAGCATAAAGGCTTTGCTTTGCAATTCCCAATCGGTATCAGTAATCTTATCAAGCCCCGCCTCCCCCACTGCCAGACAATTCTTATGGGTAATTTTCTTCTCAGCAATTTTAATCCCTTCCTCTATTGTCTTTTCCGATTCAAGATACCAGGGATGCATTCCAATGGAATAAAAACCTTTAAAATCAGCTTCTTGCACCTCGGCAAAAATGTTTTTAATGCAGATATTCCCATCATCACATTTGCTATGCGTATGAATATCAATAAAAGGAAGGCTCATAACCATATCTTTTTTCAGGGCGCAAAGGTAAAAGGAAATGCCATTTAAAACGCACTGAAAAGCTAAAATATTGGGGGCTTGTTCTATAATCTATCTTTCTCGTACCATTTGCCAGGCATAAGCGTACCATAAGCGTACCATAAGCGTACCATAAGCGTAGAAATACGGTTTAAATACGGTTTAAATACGGTTTAAATAGGGAGTTGGTGATGCGATGTTGACAATTACATTTTGACGAAAAGGTGGTTGAGCGGAGCCGAAACCACCCATCGTGCAGTGTAGTTTCCCACGGATTGAAACTTTAAGTGTATACATAAGTTGTCAATGAGAGATCTATCTTTGACCAACTAAAAATAGTTTTTATCATACACTAATGATTCTGATTACAAATTAAACCTTTTTCCAAAAATATCCTTTTATTATGGGAACAATTTCCAAAATCATTGAATGTTTGTTTAATATTAGTATCTTTAAGTATATAGAGAGAGTTTCTTTATTCGATTATTAAATCAAAAAATTACAATTATCAAATGAAATCCGCTATAATAAATAGTACCCTGCCCGATTACCCTACTGAATTACACTCACAACAATCTTTTAGTGCTTTCCTGGGTGAGCTACAACAAAAAATGAACAATGTATTTCACACGCGTGCGGATATAAATCAGATGGCTTTACAACGTGGAATGCCCCCTTTTGTAATGCGTGAAATCATGGAGGCCAATCCCCTATCGGTAGCCATTCCTGCGCAATATGGTGGCAGAGGAGGTAAAACACATGAGATACTGGCAATGCTTTCTGCTGCCTCCTATGAGTCGCTGGCACTCTCTCTTACCTTTGGCATCAACCTGGCTCTTTTTCTGCAGCCGGTGGCTAAGTATGCACTGAATGAGGCCAAGCAACCGGTGTTTGACAGATTCCTCCAACAGCAACATATGGGAGGGCTTATGATAACCGAACCCGGGCATGGAAGTGATGCTCTTAACATGCAATCATCATACACCCAAAGCGAAGATGCTTATCATATAAAAGGCACCAAGCATTGGGCAGGACTCACGGGGTGGGCAGAATACTGGTTATTGACCGCACGAGAAAAAGCCCCCTCGGGAGATTTGAAGCGCGATATTGACTTCTTTATTTGTGATGTAAACAGTCCAGACCAACAGATTGTGGTGGAAGAGTTCTACGAAAATATCGGGCTTTACCAAATCCCCTATGGCAGGAACCGTATTGATGTTAAAATCCCTAAAGTACAAAAACTCCAGCCTCATACCACAGGCGTAAAGATGATGCTCGACCTATTGCATCGCAGTCGCATGCAGTTTCCGGGAATGTCAACAGGATTTATTCAACGTTTGTTGGATGAGTCCATGGAGCATGCCCGTAAAAGATATATTGGTGGGAAAAGCCTGCTTGGATATGATCAGGTGCAACAGCGGTTGAGCAAGCTGCAGGCCTCCTTTACCATCAGCTCTGCTATGTGCTTAAACACGGCTCAGCAAGAAGACCTCAATACCGACCTTTCAGGCAATGGCTTTGAAGCCAATTCCATTAAAAGTTATGTTACAGACCTAATGCACGAAGCTGCACAATCGGCTACCCAGCTTTTTGGTGCCAGTGCTTACAAGCTGAATCATATTGCAGGAAGAAGTCTTATTGACAGCCGTCCTTTCCAAATCTTCGAGGGGTCGAATGATATTTTGTATTCCCAAATATCCGACAACTTGCTAAAGATGATGAAAAAGGGAAAGCAAAGTAATATTTACAGGTTTTTGAAGGAATTTAACCTTACCACAAAATCCGCATCGTTAATGAAAGAGGTGTTAAACTTTAACCTCGACACCAACCTGCCACAGCGCAAAATGGTTGAACTGGGACAGGTACTGAGCCGTATGGTTTCTTGCGAAATGGTTATTAACCTGGGTGAAAAAGGCTTTCACAGTGAACTTATCGACAATGGAATTGCTACCCTGAAACAGGAAGTGACCTCGCTGGTAAGTAACTTCAACTGTACCAACAAAACCGAGGTGGTGGAGCAATACACTGAAAACAGTTCCTGGCTGAAATATTTAAATACATAAACATTTCAGTAAAGGGAAATGATGGTGCTAATGGGCTAGTTTTACGTTAATGGCATTTAATCCCCTGGGGCCTCTTTCGGTTTCAAAAGTAACCCGATTACCCTCTTTAATAGGATCCAGTATATTGTTGATATGAACGAAGATGCTCTCTTGGGAATTAATATCTTTGATAAAGCCATACCCTTTGGAATCGTTGAAAAAAGTCACAGAACCCGTTCTGATGGGATCTTCTTCTACATCTTCTCTTTTCATCACTCCTAAAACGATGTCCTCGGCATTGATTTCATTCTTCTTTGTAGGATCAGGAGGTGTTGAGCTAATGTTACCATTTTCATCAACATAGGCATACATCTCTTCTACACTTTTTCCTTTGTCAGAATCCGTCTTGCGCTCCTCACGCTTCTTTTCTTTATCCTTTTTTTTCTTTTGCTTCTTCTTTTCGTTTTCTTTTTTATTAAACGTTTGTTGTGATCTACCCATAGTTTATTAATATTGCTTTTAATGTTTAAAAAAATGACCTTACAACACACTTGTCGTATGTTGCAATATTAGTATGTATTGGTCCTAAAATTCGTTTTTGTTAAGCTTGGCCTGGGAAATAAATTTATCAGGGGAAAGACTTAAAGTGTTTGATACAGTACTTTTGTATTGCAAGACAATACTGTGCAAAAGTACATAATAAAAAGAACTTATATCCTATTACAAATGTAATTATTTATCAAACCCTGCTCTGCCTGTTGAATTTTAAACAATCTTATAAATCCTCATGATCATTTCAAGTATGGCTTTAAAATCGATTTTTAAATCAATTAATTGCCCCGTACTGACATCAAATACCCATCCATGCACCTTGAGCTCTCGTTCTTTATGTGCTTTTTGCACGGCAGCGGTTTTAATAATATTTATACATTGCTCTTTTACATTGAGCTCAACAAGTCTTTTGTAACGGTTCTCTTCATCTGCTATGGCATTCAGCTCTTTTTCGTGCAGGCGATACACATCACGGATATTTCGTAACCAGGGATTAAGAATACCCATATCGGCTGATTGCATGGCAGCCTTTATTCCACCACAATAATAATGACCACACACGACCACATGGCTAACTTCCAGGTGTCGAACAGCAAAATTGATCACTGACTGTACATTCAAATCAGAATTGGGTACCATATTGGCAATATTGCGATGAACAAAAATATCACCGGGATTCGCCCCCATAAGTTCCTCTGCCGTCACGCGGCTATCAGAGCAGCCTATATACAAAATATCGGGGTTCTGGCCTAAGGATAATTTTTTAAAATAATCTGCATCTAAGGCAAGTTTTTCCTGTATCCAGTTTTCATTGTTACGAAATATGTCTTTTAGTTCCATGGCAGCCAACTATTTATTTTTAGTAGGAAAAATAGAGTGTCGTTTCAAAAATAGCACAAAAACACCAATTTTAAACTATATTTGAAATTTCTTATCACTAAACCTGCCAAAGGTTTTGCCGGGAAGAAAAGATTGAGTTCTACTATTTGTTGATAATTCCGCTTAACCCATTGTGCAAAAAGGACAAACACAATTTAGCTATTCATAAAAAATAATCAGTTCTGATGAAAACAACAACTATTCATGTCATTTTATTCCTGCTGTTGCCTCTTCTGGCCGCTTCTCAAGATAGGGTAACGGGTTATAATTTTGCAAGCCGTTCGGAGGTAATTGCTCAGCAGGGTATGGCTGCCACCAGTCATCCGCTGGCAACCCAGGTTGCCGTAGATATTTTAAAAAAGGGAGGTACTGCAGTTGATGCAGCCATTGCCGCCAATGCTGTCCTGGGATTGATGGAACCAACCGGATGTGGCATTGGTGGAGACCTTTTTGCCATCATTTGGGATTCTGAAACACAAAAGTTACATGGTCTTAATGCCAGTGGTAGATCTCCCATGAGCCTGAGCCGTGAATACTTTATAGAGAATGGCTACGAAAAAATCCCTTCCTTCGGCCCCCTGCCCGTGAGTGTTCCCGGTACGGTAGATGGTTGGTTTGAGATGCATAACAAATTTGGAAAGCTTACCATGCCAACCTTGTTGGAACCTGCGATAAATTATGCAAATGAGGGCTTTCCTGTAACTGAACTTATCGCCTATTATATGAATCGTTCGGGAAACTTTCTGGCACAATATCCAAATTTTAAAGAAACTTATATGCCAGATGGCGAAATGCCTGCTAAAGGTGAGATTTTTAAAAACCCGTATCTGGCCAATACCTATACCATCATAGCCAATGAAGGCCGTGATGCCTTTTATAAGGGTGATATAGCGCGCACTATAGGTACGTATATACAGGAGAATGGGGGATTTCTAAGCTATGAAGACCTGGCTGCTCACACCAGCACATGGGTAGATCCGGTATCAACCAATTACAGAGGGTATGATGTATGGGAGCTTCCCCCCAACGGACAAGGCATCGCCGCTTTGCAGATGCTCAATATCCTCGAAGCATACGACATTTCATCCATGCACTGGGACTCACCCGAATATATTCATTTGTTTGTAGAGGCCAAAAAGCTTGCCTACGAAGATCGGGCAGCTTATTATGCTGATATGGATGTTGTTGATGTCCCGGTAGAAGAATTAATCTCAAAAAAATACGCTGAAGAAAGACGTAAACTCATCGACTCTGAGCGTGCTGCCAGGAATGTTAAGGCGGGTGAAGTATCGGGCCCCAACACCATATATCTTACTGTGGCCGACAAGGATGGCAATATGGTATCGCTCATTCAAAGCAATTACAGAGGGATGGGCAGTGGAATGACTCCTCCGGGCCTGGGTTTTGTATTGCAGGACCGCGGTGAAAGTTTCACTTTGCAACCCAATAAGCCCAATACCTTTGAACCTGGCAAGAGGCCCTTTCATACCATTATACCCGGATTTATCACCAAAGATAATCAACCCTGGATCAGTTTTGGCGTTATGGGCGGAGATATGCAACCCCAGGGACATACGCAGATCGTAGTGAACATGATCGATTTTGGGATGAATCTGCAGGAAGCCGGTGATGCTCCAAGGATATACCACACGGGATCGTCAGAACCTACAGGCAGTGTTATGACCGATGGCGGAATTCTTATGCTTGAGTCGGGTTTCCCTTATCAAACCATCCGTGAACTCATGCAAAAAGGACATCGTATGGAATGGACTGTAGGGCCTTTTGGTGGTTACCAGGCCATTATGTGGGATAAAGAAAACAAAGTGTATTATGGAGCATCTGAATCAAGAAAAGATGGACAGGCCGCCGGCTGGTAGTCCAGTCTCTCTTTAAGAATTATGCTTTTGAAACGATTTTTTCATGCTATGTATACAACCATAACCCTATCAAAATAATCATTCATAAACATCAAAACAAATGAACAAGATTAGTTATTTACTTATCAGCTTATTAATGATTTCAATCAGTAGCTTTAGCCTGGCCCAAAAAAAGACCATGGAACCCGAAACCTTGTGGGAATTTGGCCGTGTAGGAGGGACCCAGATTTCACCTGATGGTACAACCCTGTTATTTAGTGTTACCCATTATGATGTGGCCGCCAACAACGCCACACGACAGCTTTACACTATGCCTGTTGCGGGAGGAGAACCCCAAAATATTACCACTGAACATTCTGCAGGATCAGGGGCTGTATGGCGTCCCGACGGGAAAAAAATAGGTTATATAAGTTCTGAAAGGGGTACTGCCCAATTGTGGGAAATGGACCCTGATGGCACCAATCCTCAACAAATATCAACCATAGAGGGTGGCATAGGAAGCTTTGCCTACAGCCCTGATTTAAATAACATCTTATACATCAAAGATGTAAAAATGGAAGAGGCAGCCATTGACAAACACCCCGATCTACCATTGGCCAATGTTGCTATATATGAGGATCTCATGTACAGACACTGGGACACCTGGCACGATTATACCTTCAGCCATATTTTTGTAGCACCATACAATGAGACAGGCATTGAACAAGGTACCGATATCATGAAAGACCAGCCCTATGATTCTCCACTGGCTCCTTTTGGTGGTCTGAGCCATATCAGCTGGACACCCGACGGAAAAGCAATTGCCTATACTTCGAAGAAGTTAAGGGGGAAAGATAAAGCGGTTAGCACCAATTCTGATATTTATCTGTATACCCTTGAAACAGGAGAAACAAAGAATCTTACCGCTTTTAACCAGGGTTATGACATGAGTCCTGTTTTTTCGCCCGAAGGCAAGTACATGGCCTGGGAAAGCATGCAGACAGCAGGCTTTGAAGCAGATAAAACAAGGATTATGATCATGAACATGGCTGATGGAAGCTACAGGGATTACTCAGAAGGCTTTGATCAAAGCTCAGAAGGGCTCACCTGGTCAAAGGATGCAAAGATGATTTACTTTATCAGTGGCCATCATGCTACCTATCAGATTTATCAGCTCAATATTACCGATGGTAGCATCTCGCCTGTTACCGGGGGCAGACATAATTATAATTCTGTTGCCCTGGCGGGTGATGATCTGGTTGGTACCAGGATGAGCATGTCTTCACCGGTAGAGATCTTCAGAGTCAATAAGACCAATGGGGAGCAAGTTCAGCTCACCCATATCAACAAACCCATACTCGATGAGATTGAAATGGGAAAGGTAGAAGAGCGATGGATAGAAACCACCGATGAGAAACAAATGCTGGTATGGGTCATTTACCCTCCTCATTTCGATGCCAATAAAAAATACCCAGCCTTATTATATTGTGGTGGAGGCCCTCAAAGCGCAGTTAGCCAGTTCTTTTCCTACCGTTGGAATTTCCAGATGATGGCCGCCAACGATTATATTGTTATAGCGCCCAACAGACGCGGATTACCCACCTTTGGTCAGGAATGGAACGACCAGATCAGCCAGGATTATGGAGGGCAAAACATAGAAG
>JBEPXC010000070.1:0-15373 GCA_041642035.1 Sphingobacteriia bacterium | reverse complement strand
CCTACGTTGTGAAACAAATAACATCTTGTAAATAAAATAAATATTGTTGTTGTTATTTGTCTTATCTTTGCATTAGAGAAATAAATATTAAATGTATACGGTTTCCTTACAAGACAAACTATAGAAATCACGACCTCAATCAGGTTAATCGTCACAAAACGAGTGGTTTTATAATACATAAAAAAAGATATTATGAGAGTAAAGTCGAGCAACGGTAAAAATGATATTGCGCAAATACCCGAGCCTACCCTTCGCAGGCTTCCGGGTTATCTGAGTTATTTAAAAGCCTTAAGAGCCAATAATATTGAGTATGTAGCCAGCGGACAGATAGCTGCTAATTTTAAGATGGATTCTACATTAGTTACCAAAGATCTTTCATATACCGGCATAAAGGGGCGTACCAAAATAGGATATGAGGTGGAAAAACTCATGGAAACCATCATTATATTCCTGGATTTCAACAAACATGAACAAGCTTTTTTGTTTGGAGCAGGTAATCTGGGTAAAGCCCTTATTAAGTACCAGGGATTGCGCAGCTATGGATTAAATATCATTGCTGGCTTTGATAACGACCCTAACGTGATTAATACTCTTGTTAACGACATTAAAATCTATCCCAATGATGAGTTCAGGGATCTTTCCCGTAAATTGAATGTACGACTGGGTATCATTACTACTCCGGATGCCAAAGCTCAGGAAATTGCCGATCTTATGGTTGCATGGGGAATAAAAGCGATCTGGAACTTTACCCCTCAATCCATAAAAGTACCCGATAATATAATCGTAGAGAATACTTCTGTTTATTCTGATCTTGCCGTTATTCTGAACAGGCTTAATCACTAATAATTCGAAGTCAGGTTTCATTACATTAATGTTTATTCAATTCCCTTGGAGCACTCTCCCTCAGCCCATCATTCCTTGATAGGCACCCATATTATTATTCTATTATTATTCTATGCATGTAATCCTGTAAAATGTGATGTGAATAAATTAACAACAAAGCTTGTTTTTTGGTTTACAACTATTTATCTTTGTGCCCTAATTGATAGCAGAAGGAACATCGACAAGTAATTCCCAATCAGATCAGTGAAAATCTGAATATATAATTCACAACCAACCATGACCATCGAAGAAATTTCCAATTTATTAGACGCTAAAATGATATGTGGGCAGAAGCAGGCTTCTCATCAAATTACAATGGCTTTTGCTTCAGATCTGATGAGCGATGTACTTACCCTTAGGGAGGATAATGTAATGCTTATTACGGGACTGGCCAATACACAAACCCTTCGCACAGCCGAAATGGCTGATATACCCTGCATTATAGTAGCCCGAAACAAGCGAATCTCTAATGAAATGGTTGAGATAGCTAATGAAAACGAGATCGTACTGTTAGAATGCAGATATTCTGTATTCAAGACCTGCGGTCTGTTGCATCAGGCAGGTATTCTACCTGTCTTCTAATCTGTTGGACTATGCATTTTGAATACCAAATAGAAGGAGGCAACTTTACCCGGGCAGGTTTTGCTTCCAGCGAAATTAAGAAAAAGCTCAAACAGCTCAATGTAAATATGGGCGTAATCAAACGCACTGTGGTTTCCACCTATGAAGCTGAAGTTAATGTTGTCGCACATGCCTATAGTGGAACAATCTATGTAGAGCTGGATGAAGAAAAAATTGTAATAACATTAAAGGATGAAGGGCCAGGTATTCCTGATATAGACCAAGCCATGAAGGAAGGGTATTCTACCGCCAGCAGTAAAGTGAGAGAAATGGGCTTTGGTGCCGGGATGGGCTTGCCTAATATTAAAAAAAATGCCGATGTCTTTCACATTACCAGCGAAGTAGGAATAGGCACCTCCCTGGAAATTACCATGTTCTTTGACCCGAACAAATCCGATCTAAGTTGAAAGGTAAAGATAAAAAAGCAGCAGTATACGCTTTGAAGGATTACCAAAAAAAGACTTAGGATAAAAATACAGCATGAAGCAATATGCCCTAATATCATCTTAATCTTTGTCGCGAAACTAATATTGTTACACCTAAAGCAAACAAACAATTAAAGTGGATAAAAAAAATTTCCATCATGCATTAAAATTCAGGAAAGACGTCTGTATAGGATGTTCTCACTGTATGAATGTATGCCCTACAAAAGCCATTCGTATACGGGAGGGTAAGGCAGAGCTGAAGGATAATTATTGTGTTGATTGCGGAAAATGCTACCGTGCCTGCCCCGTAGGTGCTATTATTGTAGAACAGGACGATTTTAATCAGATTTTTAGATACAAACAACGTGTTGCTGTTATACCATCTGTTTTGATGGGGCAATTTCCCTCTGAGGTTTCTTTAACTCAAATATCGAGTGTGTTGATGGAGCTTGGCTTTACCCATGTGTATGAAGTAGAACACGGGGTGGAGGTATTAAAGGATCAGATGAATACCTATATCAACCAAAACAAACAAAACAGGCCTTTGGTGTCAACGTTTTGCCCGGCCATTATTCGGCTAATACAGGTGAGGTTTCCCAGTCTGACGGATCATCTTATATTGCTAAAGCCTGCACTTGATATAGCTGCCTCATACTACCAGCAGCTGCTTATTGATGAAGGTCACCTCCCTGAAGACATTGGCATTTTCTATATTACCCCTTGTGCAGCCAAAATTGCCGCTATTAAGAGCCCGGTAGGGCAAGACGATTCTCCTATTAACGGCGTAATCAACATGGATTTTATTTTCAATAAGGTGTATACCGCCGTTAAACAAGGTTTTGTAGGTAAAAACACTTGTCAGCTCCCGGCTCTTGATCCGTTGAAATCTTCAGGAGTAACCTGGGCATCTACCAATGGTGAAGCCCAGTGTATGCCGGGTAGATCGCTTGCCATTGATGAGATCAGTAATGTTATTGAATTTCTGGAACAGCTGGAGAATGAAGAAAACCAGGATATCGATTTTCTTGAGTTACGGGCCTGCGATGAGAGTTGTGCCGGTGGAATCCTCACCAGCAGTAATCGCTTTTATACCGTCGAACGATTGCGCAAAAGGGCTTCCAAAGCTAAAAAAAGAGAATTCGATAACAACTACCGTTACGTAAACCCCGGCCCCATTAACAAATACAGGGATTTCCTTACTGAAAATATATCCATTGATAAGGTGCAACCACGGTCCATGGAAAAACTCGATGAAGACATCTCCCTGGCCATGAAAAAAATGAAACAGGCCAATGATATCCTGGATATCCTTCCCATGGTTGATTGCGGGCTGTGTGGTTCGCCCGACTGCAATTCGCTTGCCGAAGATATTGTGCAGCAACAGGCGCAAATACAACAATGCATTTATGTGCAAAAACGAATGGAATATGAAGGTGACATTAGTGCCAGTACCTCCCTTGAGATCATGCAGAAAATCTGGGGAAAAGATAAATTCGAAAAGAAAAGCTAATCTTAATAATAAAGGAGAAACAAAAAATGACTGTTGAGCAATTAACACAAGAATTGAACCTGAAAGTAATTGGTGGTGGCCAGGGATTAAACAACGAAATCACCGGTGGATACGTCTCTGATCTGTTAAGTGATGTGATGGGAAACGCAGATGCCGGTCAGGTATGGTTAACCCTGCAAACGCATAAAAACGTAATGGCTATTGCTTCCCTGAAGGATCTTGCGGCCATCATACTGGTCAATAATCACCAGCCCGAGGAAGATACCCTGGAGCAAAGCAACGAAGAAGGCATCCCTTTGCTTTCCACCCAAATGAGTACCTTTGAGGTTGCCGGGAAACTATACGAATTACTCAAATAACTCATGCAGCAATACAGGGCCGACATACATGTTCATACACTCCTTTCACCCTGTGGTGATCTGGAGATGAGCCCTGCTAATATTGTAGAACGAGCCGCTGAGCTTAATATCCAGATTCTTGGCATTGCCGATCATAACTCCACCAAACAAGCGCCACTGGTTCAAAAGCTCGCTGCAGCCCGGGGCATTTTCACCCTGTGCGGAGCCGAAGTAACCACTAAGGAAGAAACCCATTGCCTGGCCTTTTTCGAAAATCAGCATACTCTTGCTGAATTTCAGCAATACCTCGATGATCACCTGCCTGATATCAAAAACGACACCAAGTACTTTGGGCACCAGGTAGTGATTGATGAACAGGAGATGATTGTTGAGGAGATCGAAAAACTACTCATCTCGGCGCTCAATCAATCGCTCAACCAGGTAGAGAAAAAGGTGCATGAACTAAATGGTCTATTTATCCCGGCACATATCGACAGACCCAAGTACAGTCTTATCAGCCAGCTGGGATTCGTTCCTCCCGATCTCAAAGCCGATGCCTTTGAGATTTCCAGATTTACAACCCAAAAGAAAATGCTGGCTAAATTCCCCTATCTCAGTAAATTCAGCTTTATACATAATTCTGATGCACATCACCCTGATCAGCTGGGCAGCAGTTTTACTGTTTTCCAACTTGAGAAGCCCGACTTTTCTGAGATTAAAATGGCATTGAAAGGGGAGGGTGGCAGAAAAGTTATTAATCCATAACCTCTGATCGTTTAATGGAAGATGAAAAAGGTGATGCCTGGCTTTAACCCTACCTGAAATTAAAGTTTTTCAAATCAGTTATGCCTCATTGAACAAAGGCATAGCCCCAATCGAGAACCTAAAAGATTATCCCATGAAAGATCTCTCCCTGCACATACTTGACATTGTGCAAAACTCCATCAGTGCCCAGGCAAAAAATATATTAATCTCTATTCATGAGGATCTGCGTGCCGATACACTCACTATTGTGATAAAGGACGATGGTGTGGGTATGTCATCCGATGTAGTGAAAAAAGTTATCGATCCCTATTATACATCACGAACTACCCGAAAAGTGGGATTGGGTTTGCCATTGTTTAAACAGAATGCCCAAGCCAGTGGAGGATCTTTTACTATTTCCTCCACCCAGGGAGAAGGAACTGAAGTTAAGGCCATATTCTCTTACAGCCATATCGACAGACCTCCTATAGGGGATATGCCTGGAGTGATTATGATTCTGGTGGGTTCCAATCCTGAGCTGGAATTTCGGTATGAGCATATTCGCGGTGAAAATGAATATGTTTTTGATACCATTGAAGTAAAGGAAGTCCTTGATGATTTGCCCCTCAATGATCCTACTGTAATACGCCATTTGAAGGAAATGATCAGAGAAAATCTTAAGGATTTAAAGGCTTAAAATAGTTTTTATGGCTTCGGCTTACCTTGCACATTAATCAAAATCCTGTTATTCTACCTTATTCCCAATTACATGGACCACAAAAAGCCTAACCGATGGATAATAGCAATAATGGCCACTCTACTTCAAATGGTAATGGGAACCGTGTATGCATGGAGTTTCTTTCAAAAACCCATTATGGCTGCTCATGATTGGAGCAATGTACAAGTGATGTGGATTTTCAGCATAGCCATATTATTTTTGGGGTTAACCGCTGCTGTTGGTGGATTTCTATTACCCCGGCTGGGTCCGCAAAAGCTGGCCATTAGCGGAGTTATCTTGTATTCATTAGGGTACCTTATTAGTTCCTATGCATTGACTGCCGGAAACATTTACATCCTTTATCTGGGTTTTGGTGTAATAGGAGGGATGGGACTGGGCTTGGGTTATGTGGTTCCTGTGGCCACTGTGGCCAAATGGTTTCCTGATAAGAAAGGTCTGGTCACAGGCATGGTGATCATGGGCTTTGGCTTAGGGGCTTTACTTATGTCCAAAATAATTGCTCCTTCCATGCCGGGAATGGCTAGGGGAGATATGGGTAGTGTATTTGCCTGGACAGCCTTGGTGCTCTTTATTATAGGCCTGCCAGGAGCTTATTTTATGCGCGATCCTATTATCCATCGTCATTCCGTTACTTCGCTGTCAGCTTCAGCCTTTTCATTAAAAAATCAAGGACAAACCATCAGAGATATCTTGTCTTCGCGAAAGTATTGGAGTTTATGGGTCATGTTTTTCTGTAATATTTCTGCCGGGATTATATTTATTGGGTGGCAATCGCCCATGTTTCAGGATTTACTTCGCACTTACCAGCCTACCATGTCTGCGACCTCTCTGGCCGCTGCCGGCGCTACCCTTATTGGGGTAAGCTCCCTGTTCAACGGAGTGGGGAGAATGCTGTGGGGAGGTATATCGGATAAGATAGGCCGCATAAAAGCCTTTCGTTTGATTATCGGCTCACAGGTGGTCGTTTTTATTTTGCTGATGTTTACCTCAAATCCATGGGTCTTCGCTGTAATGGTTTGCTATGTGCTCCTGTGTTACGGTGGGGGCTTTGGCACCATGCCTGCTTTTGTATACGAAATTTTTGGCTCCAGAATGATGCCCGTGGTTTATGGCAGCATACTCACTGCCTGGTCGATGGGAGGCATAGTTGGTCCCCAAATTGCCGCCCATATCAAGGACAATTTTACCCTGACTGCTGGCACCTATACCTTTTTAGCGGCTTCTATATTATTAACTCTGGGATTGGTGGTGTCTTTTTACATCAACGATAAAACACAAATTCCATCAAAAGAAAGCAGTCATCAGTAGTCTTACCCGCTCAAGAAAATTTAAAATCCGGTGCAACAAGATATTCTGTGTTTTTTTATAATCCAATGATGAATTTTTAAATGAATGATTCGTGGCAATAAATGAGTTTTACAGCTTGCAATATTGGTGTTATATAGGGCAGAAAGCACCTGTATTCTAAAGGTGGCAGGCTGCCGCTCTGTATGCTATTTAGAATGGGTAAAAATAAGAGTTTGATGGGTTTTGCGTTGTTTTAAAAAGTACCTTTGTACATTAATTCACAACTCAAAATTTTTAAATAATTATTGGTTGTTACGTTCTTAAAAAATGGGAGTATATGGTTGAAATACAACAAGCTGTCTTAATTGTTAAAAACCATTTCTTCGAAAGACTTACTCCTAGCGGAAAAAAAAATTCACTAAAAAAGCATTGGGCTTTGCAACGATTACCCTTACAAAGCCCCGAACCAAAAACAATCTTGAAAATTATTTTTGTTTAATTACTTAATGGGAGATTAAAAATGACAAAGATTAAATCTTTAGCTGATTTGAAAAAGATGAAGAGTGATCTTCAATCTCAAATTTCCTTGCGCGAGAAAAGCGATACTCCGGAAGGAAGAGTGATGATTAAAGTAGCTATGGCAACATGTGGTATTGCTTCTGGCGCCAAGCAGGTAATGGAATTCCTGGTTGAGGAAATGGAAAAAAGAAACGTGGATGCTATCGTTACGCAAACCGGCTGCATGGGCTATTGCTATGCCGAGCCCACCCTGGAGGTAACCTTACCCAATCAGGATCCTATCGTTTTTGGATATGTAGATTTGAAAAAAGCTGATGACATCATCGAGAAGTATATCAAAAACGGAGAGTTGCTGGATGGCATCATTCCTGTAAATTACGAAACCATTGATAAAAAATAATTATTAGGAGGAGTTAACGAATGGCTAAATACAAAATGCATATACTGATTTGTGGTGGTACCGGATGCCGTGCCTCTGCCAGTGAAATGCTTTCTGAAAATTTAAAAAAAGAAGTTCAGGCCAACAACCTGGAGAATGACATTCAGGTGGTAACCACGGGATGTTTTGGTTTTTGCGAAAAAGGACCCATCGTAAAAATTATTCCCGACAACACTTTTTATGTATCGGTAGAACCTAAAGATGCGAAAGAAATTGTTGAAGAGCATATCATTAAGGGCCGCAGTGTAAAGCGTCTGCTTTATGTGGATCCTACCAATAAAACGCAGATTCCTGATTCTAAACATATGGGATTCTATAAGAAACAAATTCGCATAGCCCTGCGCAATTGCGGTCTTATCGATCCTGAAAATATCAATGAATATCTGGCAGCCGATGGGTATGAAGCCATGGGTAAAGTTTTGCTCGAAATGACCCCCGAAGAGGCCATCAAGGAAGTTATCGACTCAGGCCTTCGTGGTCGTGGTGGTGGTGGATTTCCTACAGGGATCAAATGGCAGATTGCCAGTAAAAATCATGCCGATCAAAAATATGTGGTTTGTAATGCCGACGAGGGAGACCCCGGGGCATTTATGGACCGTTCAATCCTTGAAGGCGATCCTCACACCGTGCTGGAATCAATGATCATCAATGGATATTGCATTGGTGCTACCAAAGGTCTTGTCTATATCAGGGCTGAATATCCTCTGGCCATCAAAAGACTTAAGATAGCCATCAATCAAGCTCGTGAACTGGGGCTTCTGGGAACCGACATCCTGGGTTCAGGATTCGATTTCGACATAGAAATCCGTTATGGTGCGGGTGCTTTTGTTTGTGGAGAAGAAACCGCTCTTATTCATTCTATGGAAGGCGAAAGGGGAGAACCTACCTTTAAGCCACCCTTCCCTGCTCAAAGCGGATATCTTGGCAAACCTACCAACGTAAACAACGTTGAAACCTATGCCAATATTCCTGTAATCATCAACAAGGGAGCCAAATGGTTTTCTGCCATCGGAACCGAAAAATCTAAAGGAACAAAGGTTTTTGCCCTGGCCGGTAAAATAAATAACGTGGGTCTGATCGAAGTACCCATGGGAATCACCCTTCGTGAAGTCATTTACGAAATTGGTGGAGGTATCAAGGATGGTAAGAAGTTTAAAGCTGTTCAAACGGGTGGACCTTCAGGCGGATGTTTAACAGAAAAGCACCTTGACACGCCTATAGATTTTGACAACCTTATTGCTGTAGGATCTATGATGGGTTCGGGGGGTATGATTGTTATGGACGAAGACGATTGTATGGTTTCTGTTGCCAAGTTCTATCTTGATTTTACCGTTGAAGAATCCTGTGGGAAGTGTTCCCCCTGTCGTATTGGCAACAAACGCCTTTACGAGCAACTCGAGCTCATTACCCAGGGCAAAGCAACAGAGAAAGATCTGGAGAAACTCAAAAACCTCAGTTATGTCATCCGTGATACATCCCTTTGTGGATTAGGTCAGACTTCTCCCAACCCCGTTTTATCTACCATGGAAAACTTCTGGGAAGAATACCTGGCTCACGTTAACGACAAATGTTGCCCCGCAGGGGTTTGTAAAGAGCTTATTCGTTATGAAGTAATAGCCGAAAATTGTGTGGGATGTACAGCATGTGCACGCAACTGCCCGGTTAATTGCATTGCTGGCGAAAGAAAACAACTTCACGTTATTGACCAGGCGCTCTGTATCAAGTGTGGAGCTTGTTTTGACAAGTGTAAGTTTAATGCAATTGCAGTTATTTAATTAACTTTTAACAGGAATAAATATAATGGAACTTATTAAATTAACTATAGATAACAGAACTGTTGAGGTTGAAAAAGGTACTACCATTTTTAATGCAGCCAAAGGGTTAGGTATTGAAATACCTACCTTATGCTACATGAATCTCAAGGATCTGAATATTGAACATAAGCCTGGTGGATGCCGCATTTGTGTTGTTGAAGTAGAAGGTCGTCGCAACCTGGCACCTTCATGCGCTACCGAATGTGCCGAAGGCATGGTGGTAAAAACTCATACCGTACGTGTACTCAATGCACGCAGAACCGTTTTGGAGTTAATCATCTCCGATCACCCCTTCGATTGTCTTATCTGTGCCAAATCCGGAAACTGCGACTTACAGTCGCTGGCCATTAAACTGGGGGTAAGAGACATCCCTTTCCAGGGAGCCAAATCAACCTACAAGCCTGACTTCTCTCCATCCATTATTCGCGATATGGATAAGTGCATCATGTGCCGTCGCTGTGAAACCATGTGTAACGATTTTCAAACCGTTGGTGTACTTTCTGGGATTAACCGTGGATTTGAAGCTGTTGTTGCTCCGGCTTTCGAGCGTGATCTAGACCACAGCGAATGTACCTATTGCGGACAATGTGTGGCGGTTTGCCCCACCGGAGCCCTTACTGAAGTTGATCATACCAATGAAGTTATTGCTGCACTCTCTGATCCAACCAAAACCGTTGTGGTACAAACAGCCCCTGCTGTACGGGCTGCCCTGGGCGAAGAGTTTGGACTGGAAGCCGGCACCCTGGTAACCGGTAAAATGGTGGCAGCCTTGCGCCAATTAGGTTTTGACTTTGTTTTCGATACCGATTTTGCTGCCGACCTTACCATTATGGAAGAAGGCACCGAATTGCTGGGTAGGCTTAACGCGCACCTCAGCGGCGATAAAGAGGTTAAACTGCCTATTCTCACCTCATGCTGCCCGGGTTGGGTTAATTTCTTTGAATATTACTACCCCGATCTAATGGATGTACCTTCTACCGCGCGCTCTCCACAGCAAATGTTTGGTGCCATCGCCAAAACCTATTTTGCCCAAAAGCAGAATATTAAGCGCGAAGATATGGTGGTGGTATCCATCATGCCTTGTGTAGCCAAAAAATACGAATGTACACGTGAAGAGTTTGCCACCGATGGCAATCCTGATGTAGACTTTTCTATCTCTACCCGCGAGTTGGCTCATTTTATTAAAACTGCCAATATTGATTTCAAAGGACTTCCTGATGAGGACTTCGATAAGCCCCTTGGTGAATCTACCGGTGCAGGAGTTATCTTCGGTACTACCGGTGGTGTTATCGAAGCTGCTGCCCGCACAGCCTACGAGTTACACACAGGCAAAACCCTTGAGAAGGTTGATTTCGAAGCCCTGCGTGGTTTTGAAGGAATACGTTCTGCAAGTGTTGACTTTAATGGTTTTGAGGTGAAGATCGGTATTGCTCATGGTTTGGGTAATGCACGCAAATTGCTCGACGATGTAAAAGCCGGTAAGAGTGAATTTCATGCTATTGAAATCATGGCCTGTCCTGGTGGTTGTATTGGGGGTGGTGGTCAGCCACTGCACCATGGCGATACCAGTATTCTTAAAGCACGTGCCAAGGCTATTTATGCCGAAGATGAGGGTAAAACACTGCGCAAATCGCACCAAAACCCCGATATAATCAAATTGTACGATGAGTTCCTGGGCGAACCCGGAAGCGAGTTGGCACACAAGCTATTGCATACACATTATTTCGCCAAAGACAGGCAAATTTTGTTGGATGAATAAATGTTCTCTGATCCACCCGGATAAAAATCTTTTCCCGGGTGGGTATAAGAGTATTGGAGTGATACAATCTCTACAAAAATAAAGTACGTAATAAAAATTTGATATATAATGACTTCGGTAAAACTTAAATTAAAAGACAGCGATGTGCAGCAGTTGAAAGAGGTAGCCCATTCTTTTAATAATGAAGCTGGTGAACTCATCAATGTGTTGCATAAAGCACAGGAGATTTTTGGATATCTTCCGGCAGAAGTTCAGGAGGTAGTGGCTACGGAATTAAACATCCCCGTTGCCAAAGTGTATGGTGTAGTTACATTTTACTCTTTCTTCACCATGCTACCAAGAGGACGCTTTCCTATTTCTATTTGTACCGGTACAGCATGTTATGTGCGCGGAGCCGAAAAGGTTCTTGATGAATTCAAGCGTATCCTGAAAGTACCCGTTGGAGAAACTACTGCCGATGGCAAATTCTCCATCACCTGTCTTCGTTGTGTAGGTGCATGTGGGTTGGCCCCTGTGGTTATGGTAGGCGATAAAACCTATGGTCGTGTTACCACCGACGGTGTTAAAGACATTCTGAAAGAATACGAGAACGAAGAGTAATCTTCGCCTGGTATTATTACTCCCATTGTGGGGACAGCTTTTCGCAGCTGTCCCTTTTTTTATGGGATACTTACTTTTTTTAATGAAACTCACCTATCTTCAGGTTAGCTGTTATAGGATCACACCATGCTGTAAAATTGCCTTCCACTTCAGGGATATTTGCACTATATGGCTGCTTTGTTTTAGTACTGTATCCAAACCCTATCAAGTCCGTATTTAAACCGTATTTAAACCGTAAATTTACGGTTTAAATACGGTTTAAATACGGACTTGGTCAGAAATTGATCCAAAGCGGAATCTAATAAGAAGCCGATCGGATGCTAAAAAGGAATTGTTGACTTTTCGCTTTCCAGGCGGATGTATTTTTATAGTTTATATCGTTTTATTTAACTCTATGGTAAGAAATTCATTAATAACTTTGTACGGGCTTATGAACAATGTTTGAACTAATGGGTTGGAAATATGTGAGTAACTCTATCCAATTCACCAATCCTACAAGTAACTTTAAATGTAATGCAGAATCACAACGAATTATATACGGAAACTGATCTGAAGATGATGAGAGGTGCCGAAGATTCCATACTGATCGGTAAAAACCGTATTGAAGAACTCCGCAAATTTGCCATCAATACAGGCGTATCCAGAATAGGTATTGCCCATTGTGTGGGGATGACACGCGAAGCCATGAATCTGAAATCCCGTTTATCTGACGATTTTGACGTTATTACGGTCGATTGCAAGCATGGTAAAATACCCTCTTCCGAGCTTCTAAACGACGATACCCAGCGCGGTACTTCATGCAACCCGGCCGGTCAGGCAGCTTTTCTAGCTGAAAATGAGACCCAACTCAATGTTTCTTTTGGCTTGTGTATGGGGCATGATGTTATGTTTAACATGAAATCACAGGTTCCAACTACTACCCTGGTGGTAAAAGACCGCGAACATAAACATGACACCTACAAAGAATTCAGACGATGATTGGGATTCCTTTTTTAACATAGTAATTCACCAATTGTAAGTAAAGTGAATAAAAATATTTTTCTTCCTATCGTTTTTTTGTTCCTTTTTTTTGGTCATTCCTTTGCTCAAAATGCACCCTCACGGTTAATGCAGAATAAAGGCCGTATAGGCATTGGCGCTTCCTTCCACAAAGACAACCGTTTTCTTTTAATACCTTACTGGTTAACCAATAGTTTTGTAATTGTTCCATCCGTTCACTTTACTTATTTTCAAAAGCAGGAGCTTGACCTGATTTTAGGCCTGAGCACCCGTCAATACATCTCCAGTAACAATGTTTCCAGTTACCTGGGGTTTCGGCTGGGTACCATGATGTATAAGCCTTACGATGTAGAAGAGATAGATCGCTTTACCCGCACAGATTTATTTGCCGGGCTCACCTTTGGCATGGAGTATTACCTGGCCAGGCAATTCAGCGTAGGAGTTGAAATACAAGGTGATTTTATCAAATCGGATGATAATTCCTACCGCTTTGACAATGAAGGGGGCATAGGATTTAAAATAACACCGGTTCTTCAGGTAAGTTTTTATTTTTAAAGGCGGTTTTTACTATCTTTACCTCTTCATCGTCCCATATTAAGTTGCCATGGATAAAAAAGAAGTTAAAAGTTTGATTCTTAAGGAAATAGAAAATACACAAAAATCAGTTGACGAATACACCGAGCTTACCCGTCCGGTTTCACCCGATGTGGCTATTGGTCGGGTATCGCGTATGGATGCCATCAACAACAAGAGCGTTGTGGAGGCATCCTTAAGGCAGGCCCGTGAGAAGCTAGATAAGCTGCAATACGTGCTGAGCCGGGTTGATCATCCTGATTTTGGATTGTGCAAGCGTTGTGGTACTCCTATACCTCCAGGTAGGATTATCATCAGGCCCGAGAGTGTTTATTGTGTAAATTGCGCCCATTAATACCGGTTCTCTTCGACTTGTTACCGGATTTTATCAAAGACCGATCTGCATTATACATTAATAATTTCCGAGAAACAAAAGTGGGGCATTTCCCATTGCTATGTGGCTCCGCCGTGGGCTTTTAGGCTCAAAGAGTATTTCAGGAATAGCATCACCTCAGAGAGGTGAAATATCAGTAGGAATAAAGGGCATCAACCCCTCTTCCCACTCCAGAGCAGGTGGCATAGCAATTCTTCCCAAAATATCAATTCTCTCCAATTATCTTGTATTTATTGCGAAGACAGACAATAAAACTATTCTTGTTGTTTGATCTGCAAAAATACTCTTTAGGATTATTATAATTAGTTGTTAAAAGATAATTATTCACTTTAGCTATCTTTACTTCCTTAAATAATTATTGAAGACATAATCTTAAAAAATTATTTGTATGAGCGAACTAATTAATAACTCAGAAGCCAGAAAGGCCAAACTGAAGGAGTTGATATTGAAGTTGCACCAGGGCGAATCGGAATCCAGTGTGAAGAGAGAACTGGTTGAAAGCCTGAGCCAGATTCCGTACGGTGAAGTAGTTGAAGTAGAACAGGAGCTGATCAGCGAGGGATTGCCCGAATCGGAGGTGCTGAAGTTGTGCGATGTACATGCCTCGGTATTGCGCGGACATGTTGATCTTACGGGCACAAAGGAAGTTCCTGAAGGTCATCCGGTTGATGTGATGTTAAAAGAAAATGAAGAGCTTCGTACGATTATTGGGCAGGCACGCAAATTACTGCAGATAATAACCATGTCGTCGGGCGATCAGTTTGCTAAAGATATTATTACTCTCAGAGGGCTGTTTAATAATCTTTATGATGTAGATAAACACTACCTGCGCAAGGAATATCTGTTGTTCCCTTTTCTTGAGTTGGAAGGTATTACCGGCCCCCCAAAAGTCATGTGGGGCAAGCATGATGAAATACGCGAACAATTGAAGGGAAGTATAGAGATCCTGCATACCGAAAACATTACCAAAGAGGAACTTATGGCTACGGCTGAGATCATTTTCAAACCTACCCTTTCTGCTATTGATGATATGACGCTAAAAGAAGAGGAAATACTCTTCCCTATGGCATTGGATAAGCTCAGTGAACAGCAATGGGTTGAAATAAGCCAGCAATCGCTCGAAATTGGGTTCTGCCTGTATGATCCTCCTACTGTCTGGACTCCCGAGGGTATGGAAACCCAAAGCCTTCAGGATATTCAACGCACTGCAGGGCAAATTCAGCTGCCAACGGGCAACCTTAAACTTGAAGAGCTTTTGGCCATCCTCAATACCTTACCTGTCGACATGACTTTTGTGGATAAGGATGACAAGGTGAAGTACTTTTCACAGGCGGCCGATCGTATCTTTCAGCGCAACAGGGCCATCCTTAACCGCGATGTACGCCATTGCCATCCTCCTGCCAGTGCACATATCGTAGACAAAATCATCGATGATTTTAAAAGTGGTAAGCATACTCGTGCACCCTTTTGGATTAAGATGGGCGATAAATTTATTCATATAGAGTATTTTGCCCTTAAGGACGAAAAGGGTCAATACCTGGGTACCCTCGAAGTATCGCATGATGTGGCCGGATATCGCGCACTTGAAGGTGAGCAAAGAATTCTATCGTACGAGTAATGTGCGCTTTGCATTGGCTAAAGATGAAAATTCGGTTCAGTAAGTCAATCGATTATCCATAAGGTTGACCCGGTTTAATTTTAAAACGTAATAAAATGGAAGAAAAACTAGT
>JBEPXC010000069.1:0-15471 GCA_041642035.1 Sphingobacteriia bacterium | reverse complement strand
AAAGCACAAATTTCATGCCCTGCCGTTGTTCTAATTAAATAATATTCAAGTTTTTAGCCTATATTTTTACATTTATTTTTCCTTCTATAATGGCTAAATTTTGTTTCTCTTTTGGTCCCTAATTACGAGGGAAAATGTCCCTTGAAAAACAACACTTTACAAAGTTGTAATGGAAAGCTTTTATTCCACGTCTTTCCATTCCGGTTTCTTCGGGAAACTCTTCTGGTTTCTTCCTTCGAGCTTCCAGCATTTGTTAATTACTCCTGAAACTCACCATAGGGTCTATTGGGGAAACTGTTTAAACTTCTTATAAGCAGCTCCCTAAGCTTTTCTAACTTATGATGCTCTTTATCAAACACGTTGATCTTTTCCTCCGGGTCGCTTACCAGGTTATACAATTGATCCCGGTGGAAGTAATTTGGATGAAATAAAGTGGCATGATAGCCCAGGTGACTATTGCGCACATAATAAGGTTGTTCGAGTTTCCGGCCCTCCCATCCATTAAACAAAACGCCTTCTTCGATTTTTTCTTCGGTTTTCTGGTCATACCGCACCGTTATGTATTTCCATTCCTTAGTGGCTACTCCACGAGCATATCCCAATTCAAAAAACAGATAATCGTGCACCGGTTCTTGATTCCCTTCCAATACTTTCTTTAGGCTAACACCATCCATTTGCACAGAAGAATCTTGTTCAACACCTGCAAGCTCAAGAAAGGTTGGTGCAAAATCTATATTCTGAACCAATTCCTCATATTCTGATCCCTGATTACAAATGCCTGCCGGCCAATGCATTAGTAACGGGACTTTTGCTCCACTTTCATATAATGTTGATTTCCCAAAGTAATAATTCCCATGGTCAGAGGTTATTACAATCAAGGTGTTCTCATACATCCCTTTTTCTTTCAATTTGTCAACGATGGCACCCACAGCATGATCGAACCAACCTAGCCAGGCATGATCTGGATCTTTGCCTTGCATGCTGTCAATCTCAGCTTTAATATTCTCTCTGGTCGGCATAAAACTGAAATCATACGCTGCATAACCCTCACCGGTAAATTTAGGATTTGCGTCCAGGCCATGGATATATTCTCCGTTACGTTTTATCCATGGAGCCGGGCCATGTGGTATGGTCTCGCTCAAATAAAGAAAAAAGGGTTTATCGTCGGCCTCTTCAATAAAGTCTAATGCAGCTTTGTTTACCCATTCTACATTATGCACATTCAGCGAGTCGCTGTACAGTTCTCTTAAATTGGCAGCATAAACAGCATTGGCATAATCGAAACCAAATTCTTTAATCCGGTTCGCCCAAAATGTATGGTTATGTGCCATGGCTTCAGAAACCTGAGGTTCGTTGGGGTCAGCATCCTGGGCGTAAGTCATAAGCCCGTTTTCACCCCAGTTGTTTTCTCTAAGCAGATGATGATCAACAACATGGCTTTTCCCTACAAAACCGGTACGATATCCTGCCTTTTGCAATAACCGCGGCAGGTTTTCCCTGTTATCTTCAAGCTCTGTATTATTTTCTACTCTTGTTTGGGTTCCTGGTGGGTGCAATTTCAAAAAATGATCTCCTTCACACCGTCCGGCATACCGGCCCGTTAAAATGGAATATCTGCTGGGAGAACAAACCGTACTGGATACATATGCCCTGCTGAATACAATTCCATTTTTGGCAAGATCATCCATGTTTGGTGTATGGACATAACCATCACCATTAAATCCAAAAGGACGCGATTGAGCACTCTTTATTGTATCAATGGGCATGGGACTTTGATCGTCCGTCATGATGAAAATGATATTTGGTCTTTCCATTTGATTTTCCTGACCAAAAGCATCAACGCCATTGAATAATAAAATAGGAAGACAAAGGTATCCTGCAATGTTCTTCATCTGAATAAGATTAATTTTTTCCATGAATTACATCCTGTAGGGTATCAAATATTTGAAATAAAAAAAAGGGCAGGAGCTTACTAAATATCTGTCCTGCCCTTACAAACCAACCAAATCTACCTATCAACCAAACCTTATTCTGGAATAACTTCCTCTTCCTCCATCTCTATTAAGAAGGTTTCAAATTTCACATCCGTATCAACAAACACCAGTGAGTCTTTAGCATTAAAGGTGTTACCATCATCTTCATAGGTATAGTCCAGATAAATCGTGCGCCGCTTTTTGCCATTAAAACTTTCAGACTCTGAATCATCTTTGGTGAAATATTTTCCGGTGCCGTTTACAACAACCGTCTCTTCGTTTCTCTGACTTACCGTAACTGTTTTAGTCGCTTCATCAAAGGTTAACAGCATACTGTATTGTTCTGTCCTAAAACCTTCCTTGTTGAATCCGCCTACGGTTGGCATAAAATTCTCGGTCATAGATTTGGACTTCAGTTTAGTGTTATCATTGTCGGTAAGAAAGCGTGCAGAGTAGGTGGCAGTGTCTGCAACAGCCTCTGTATTTGTACTTTGATCTCTCAGAAGATACCTTTCTCCCCTCAGGAGATAAACCCCATGTGCCGGATTAATATATTTCACACCAAACAACACAAAATCTTTGGGTTGGACATTCCAATGATCCTTAATCCGCGGGTCATGACTGTCAAGGATAGACTTGGGATTGCCCGAAAGAACAGAATCTGCTTCTGCATCAATAATGCGTAAGGGAATAACATATTTCAACCCAATAGCCATTGAATCTTCGAAAAAAGCATCGGTAAGATTCACTCTTAACTTCCCGAAGAAACTTCCCGCTGGAATGGTCAGTTTATCAAAGGTAGCCTCGTAATAATTCGCAGGCATCAACTCAACCTCTACCAGGTTGGCAGCCAGTTCAGGGGCATATTCTACTGAAACTTCCCGGTCTTTCGTGTTTTTATACACCCCGCCAAGTGATACTCCAATACTGAAAGCGTGCTCCCGGTCAATCGTATTATCGCCAATTGCATCATCTCCTAAAATAATGGTTCTGAGCGGACTCTGGTAAGGGAAATAGACGCCCTCAAATTCATAGTCGTCAAATTCTATTTCCTGGTTTGTACAGCCAACGGCAAGCGCTACAACACCTAGTAAAAACAATATTTTTTTCATAGTAATGAATTTTTATATTTTAACAAATAAGAGTATGTATAGTCAGATATTTTACTGACTGAACAGACTGGTATGACTTAGTCCCAACCCTCATTTTGAATAAGATCATATTTCAACGTCTCATAATAATCAATGGGCCCATAAATCTGATAATCGAAGTAATTTCGGTCTTCTACGTTTACGTAAGAAAATGTATTTGCATCGGCTGATATTCTTACCCCACTAACAGGCTTTTTCATTTCTTGTGTCATTTCCCAGCGACGTAAATCCCAGAAACGTTCCTCCTCAAAAGACATTTCGATTCTACGCTCATTGCGAATGAGTTCCCCCATTTGTGACTGACCAAGCCCGTCGACATAAGCGGATGAAGTAATACCCGCTCTCTCGCGAATGGCGTTAATAACTTCACGGGGGGTGTAACCCCCAATATTACCATTAGGGCCAACTACTTCATTGGCGGCTTCGGCAAACATCAGAAGGACATCGGTATAGCGTGCATACGTATAATAATGCAAACCTTCTGTATTCACATTTGGATCCAGGTTTACATTATCAACATTCATAAACTTTTTCAAATAATAACCTGTTTGGGTAGCTGAAGTTCTTTCGCTGCCTAAGGCGTCAGGACTTCCGGCTGTGGTGTTGATGATAATGGTAGTATCTCCCATCTCAATCTGAGACCCGTTATATAAAATGAACGCATCTAAACGTGGGTCTCTATCAGAATAAGGATCACTTGAATTAATCTTAGACGAAGGGGTAGGTGTTCCGTCTGCCATAGGAAAAGCATTTACCAGTTCCTGCGTGGGATTAGTTCTTCCCTCTCCGAAAAGTGACGGCGGATAATTGTCCTCTTCCCAGGAATCACTATCCACTCCGCGTGTACTCCATAGTACTTCCGGATGGGTATTCTTTGCATTACGCACATCAGGATTATTGTAAAAATCAAGATCGCCTCCGGGTACATCAACCAAACCGTCGTTGGCATCCATCAATTCGGCAGCAGCCTCAGCGGCCATAAGGTAGGTATAGGTACCATCAGAGAATGCCGGACTGGCAGCGTATAACAAAGTTTTTGCCTTTATAAAACGAGCAACCATACCGTTTATTCTGTTGGTGTTTCGATCACCAACAGCTTGATTCACGTAATTAACATAGGCCTCTTCTTCAGGAGTTTCTGCCTGTAAATCAATCCATCTGTTGGGTAACAGCTCAATGGCCCTGTCACAATCGGCGAGGATGAATTCCACGAGATCGTTAAAAGAAGCACGGGGAATTTCGTACTCTGAAGGATCGTCCGGCGACAAAACCTTGTCCACCAGGGGTACCCCAAGCATTTCACCATTGGCTCCCTTGCCTGCATGCGACTGAAGCAAATGAAAATAGTACCATGCACGCAAAGCATAAGCCTCTCCATTGAGCTTGTCAGTCAATAGTTTACTGGTCACTTCATTTCTCCAATACCACTCAATGTCTTGCATCTCCTCGAGAAAAGTATTAACATACAAAATTCCCTCATAGGATTGGTTCCATCGGCTAAAAGGGTTAGAACGAGAGGTCCACCCACCATTCACAGCCGTTTTTATACCACTGCCCGGATCATTAATAACGGCCTCATCGCTTCCATAAGCCAGGGTGAAGAAGGCGTGGTTTGTAGAAGGAATATTCCGGTAGCCATTCAACAGAATTCCTTCTGCCCAGGCCACGTTGCTCTTTATGATTTCCATATCATAAACATTATCATTTTCCGGCTCTAATATCTCTGTATCATCACAGGCATAAAAACTGCCCAGAAGAAGGATAATGATTAATATATAATATCGTTGTTTTTCCATTTCTATATTGAGTTAAAAGATTTAAAATGAAGTTACAATACCCATTGAGAAGGCTCTGGTCCGGGGTGCTCCCCCAACATTAACCTCGCTGTACTCAATATTCTTTCCAAGTACCAGCGCGTTATCCACTCTGAGATATACCCGCGCATTATCAAGGAACGACAACGCATCTTCTCCCACAAAACTATAGGTAAGCTGTAGGGTAGGGATGATAAAATTGTCGTCATTGTACAACCAAAAATCGGAACTGCGATTGTTATTACTCACATTGGTTTTGGATAAGCGCGGATGCAAGGCATTTACATCTTTGTTATCGGGGCCGTAGGCTTCATTGGCCATTTCAGAGTATTTTACGTTTCCGTAAACCCGATGATAGCTACCGGATCTGAATTGAGAGCGGCCAGCCTCGCCAATTCCAAGGATATATAAATTAAAATTTTTGTAGTTAATATCCAGATAAAGACTATACTGTGCGCGTAACCCCTGACCAATGATGCGTTGATCCATCTCATTGATGATGCCATCACCATTTTGATCAAGATACTTGATATCGCCGGGCTGAACACTTCCAAAAATGGGTGTCGGTAATCCCTCAACAAGGCTTCCATCAGCATTAAAATCAGCTTCGCTGTAAAGTCCATCAGATAGTAATCCCCATCTGGAATCGGTAGCAGTACCTTCTCTTAACAGGGCACTGTCCTCCCCTTCATAAAAAGGTTCTTCTCTTTTGGTAATCTTTGGAGAGGTATACAGCAAGTTGCTACCCGCAGTAATTGAAAAATCACTAGCAAGATCAAACCTGTAATTTAAGCCTAGTTCAATTCCCTGCATTTGATCGCTGTTGTAGTTTTGATACACCAGATGATTATATCCAAGTATTTGCGGAGTAAGATTGTTCATCTGGGTTATATTGTCTAACGATTCGCTGTTAAAATAGCCCACCTTAACATTCATGCCTCTATCAAGAAGCGTGGCATCCAACCCAAGGGTGAAATCTCTTCTTTTTTGCAACATAATGTTATTGGGTGCAGAGGCATAATTGGTTGTCCCATTATTTGATATGCCTTCGTTGTATACGAAACCTCCACTCCGGTTAAAGGTTCTTTGATATAAATAGTAATCGTCCCAGTTATCGTTTTTCGAAATCCCGTAAGAAGCACGAAGTTTCAGGTAGTCGAACAAAGCATTATCGGAAAGAAAATTTTCTTCCGTCAATATCCATCCCAATCCAAAAGAAGGGGCTGCCTCGATACGTTCGCCTGGTTCGAGTTTTCGGCTTCCTATTCCCATCACTGAAACTTCGGCTATATATCTGTTTAGATACATATAATTAGCAGAAATCCCGGTATGAAATACCTGGTCTCTTTGAAGTACTCCTGGATAAGTGATCATGTCATTATATAGCAATGCCGTTGATGAGATGTCATGATCTCCAAAAGAACGAACATAATTTAAGGTTCCATAATAGGTAGATTGCCTGAAAAAGTCGGAATTGTTATTATTGACATGATATTTGTTGGCTTCAACATCCTGATTATGTATTATAACATCGTAGATGTTTCCACCTGCATCAAATAAGGGCTCGTAAACGGCAAAAGAAGGATCCTGCTGAGAATACAATGAATTGAAAAAATTCATCCCTGCGTATCCCCTGGCCGAAAGCCCCTGCGTGATAAAACTCATGTCTACATCGAGATAACTGGAGAAATGGACATTTCGCCTCATCATCCTTTGGTCTCCATTTTCTGTCAGCTCTCCATAAACATTATTCAGATGGGACGAATTCCCCCCCATCAACTGACCATCGACAAGGTTTGCCTGTGAAATGATTTCATTGCGCAAGGTTTCATCTTCAATTAATTCCGGATCCCATAAAACAGGATAATTATTGGGTAATTCATTGGAAAAGGTATTCCAGTAATTTCCACCCCGGGGCCGTTTGTTAAAAGAGAGAACCGCAGAAGCATCCACCCCTATTTCCATATATTGGTTTACATCAAAATCTACATTACCCCTGAAATTCAGACGATCGGTAACATCACCCTGGGGGGTGTTTAACCATCCGCCATTGCGGGTATATTCTGTATTCATATAATACCGTGCACTTTCATCGCCACCCATGGCGTCAAAAAATACATTCATACGCGATTCATAACTTCTCAGGTACCTGTCGCTGTAAAAATCGTTATCGGGATAACGGGTAGGATTTACACCCATACGGGTAGAATCAATCAACCCCTGACTATAGGTGAAAGAAGAAGGATCCACGCCGTCGTTAAACTGGGCTTCATTAGATTTTTCCATATAACTGGCGGCATCCAGATACTGAGGCAAGGCCCTGGGAACAAATGCATTGTACTCTCCCCTGACCCGGAATTGATGTTCTCCGACTTTGCCTCGTTTGGTATTGATAAGGATTACACCCTCATCGCCCTGGGCACCGTACATGGCTTTAGACATAACGTCTTTCAAGACAACGATGGATTCAATTTCATCTAAACTTATGTTATTATAGTAAAAATTATCCCTGCGGACCCCGTCGACTAAAACAACGGCTCCACCGGTGCCCCAGGTATTTATGTTACCATACACACCAGGAATTTTACCGGCTATAGCACTTCCGAAACCTATTCCATGGTCCCTTTGCAGTTCTTTCTGTACATCAATATACTCAACAGAACCTGTAACTCTTTTTAACGCCAGGCTGTCGAAAGTAAGGTTTACCTTAGTTTCGGGCTCCTCCAGCATTTCTGTGGTGTTGGCATCCACATCATCATTATTCTGATTCTGTGAATATAGCATCTGTGATACTGATATTAGCATTATCAGGCAGACATATCTCATAATTAACTCTATTTTCTTCATAATGATATCTATAAGTTCGGTTAAAGTTACTACCAACCCGGGTTCTGGGGCCAATCAGAAGTAAATCGTGTCATGCTGGTTTTAAAGGGCATCCAATAGTGAGCCTCTTTGAAAACATACGATTGCTGATCGATACGCCTGAAATTGATAAGATTACCGCTATCGTCGGCATCAAAAAGCAGCGCCTGCAGATCTTGTCCGTCCTTCAGATGTGCTCTTTTCCATCGTCTGATGTCGAACCAATACACGCCTTCGTAAGCAAGCTCAACATTGCGTTCGTTGCGGTAAAGCTTTCTAAAAGCTGGATCGCTGTCCAGCTCACAGCTTCTGGGTTGGGTATGATTTTCATAATAGGCAAGTGTAGAAGCTACATCGGGTTGGCCTGCACGGTCCCTGACGATATTTACCGCTTCGGCAGCAGAAAGTTCTAATCCTGCAGGTACTGCCGTGTAACTTCCGGTGCTCTCAAAAACAGCCTCAGCATAAGACAGATAGATATCGGCCATCCGCAGAAAAGGTGTTACATAAGAGGCTTGTCCGGCGTTATCCTTGGTCACCCCATCCTCATCAAACTTTCTTATGACGTTGGTGTTCTGGCCCTGGCCGGCCACCAAAGCACTACCGGCCATATTCACGGTCATAGCATCCACTCGATCGCCATGCACATAAAAAGTGAATTTAAAACGCTTGTCACGGTTTACCCATCTTTTGGTTTCATCGGTATCATATTCAGGCATATACCGTCCACCATCGTTCATCTCAAATTTATCGACGTACACCTGGGAACCCTGTGCCCCGTTTTGTCCTTGAATGGGCTGGTAACTATAATTTCGTGCGGTAGAATGTCTTACATTGTCCGGCCCGAAAATGGCGGTATTTTTGCTAAACAACACCTCATCGGTGCCAGGCTGGGTACCATCAAAAGTGGCAAATACCTGTCGGTAATCCTCCCATGGGGTAAGCCCGTGCTGATTCAGCTGGGGCATTCCGGCAGGCTGTCGTCCCACGATGCTTCTCATCACTTCAATAACTTCCTGGCATGCTTGGGCAGATCTCGTGAGCAGTTCGTTGTTATATTCCGAATTTCCTGTACCATCCTCATTAAACAAGGGACTTGCAGAAAACTGCAGCGCTTTGGCTTTAAATCCCAGGGCCGCCTGTTTGGTCGGACGCCCCCAGTTAATGTTTGCTGAAGGCCATACACTGGGCAATAAGGCAGCTGCTGCTTCAAAATCCTCAACCGCTCTTTCCATTACCGCCTGGGTATTGTTATAGGTTTTTCCATCCTTCTCATAAGACCAGTAACGTTTCATATCTTGCTCCTCTGAAGCCGAATAAACCTTGTCAACATAAGGTATAGATCCAAATGACCTTGAATATTCGAAATGCAGGAAACCCCGGTAAAAAAGTGCCTGCCCTTTTAACCAGTCACGCTGCTGCTGAGTAGCGTTTTTCAGGATATCGGTCTCTAATTTCTCCAGAGACAGATTGGCAATGCGAATACTCTCCCAGATATAAGCATTAAACCCATTGTGCGTTCCACTTTCACCGGGTGCAAAAACACCACGGTTTTCCAATACATACCAATAGTTGCCAAGATTGGCGTTATACACCGTTTGCCCGCTGGGAGAGATGGCCTCACCCCCAATGGCGTGCGTTACCCGTGCTCCGTGACGGTTATAATCATGTAAATTTCCAAGCAACTTATCCTGGAATCCCTGAAAACTGTTATAGGACCCAAAAATTTCATCTTCCGAAATATCTGCTTCAGGAGGAATGTTCAGATAATCCTCGCAGGCGGATAACAAGAGAAATCCGAGAAGCAGAAAACTTATTTTACTTATATATAGTTTCATAGTAAAATGTATATTGATTGTTTTTAAAACTGGATATTCATCCCAAAATTCAACTGCTGCTTTGTTGGGTAGTTTTTATCATCTCCCTTAAGTCCTACGCCATCGTTAGGCATTTGTGTCCATAGATACAGGTTCCTACCATTTACAAACAGGGTTAACTTATTAATTTGCAAAGGCGAGATCCATCTTTCGGGCAGCGAATAAGACACCTGGGTAGATTGCAAACGGAAGAAAGAGCCATCATAATGTTCGAATTGCCCCCTTGGGAAGTAACTTTTTGCAGCGGCAGTTAATGCCGGATAGGAAGGATTCGCATTGCTATATTCCGGACTCCAGGTTTCGTTTAATATAAATCGGGGAACATACAGGTTGTTGTTATAGAAAATCTGGTCATTGATCTCGCGGGTGGCATTATAAGCCCCCACAAATCGGAAGGTAAATCCTATTCCTTTATAATTGACCCCCCCTGCAATGGAGTAATTATTTTGGGGATAAGTGGGGTAGCCATAAGGAACATTATCATCGGTACCGTTATATTTTCCATCGGAGTTAAAATCAAGCATAATCACATCACCAGGCATTAACTGCTGATTTCTGGATTCATCAGCTCCTCCGGTAGCACTATATAAATCATCCCAGCTTTCTATAAAACCCACCCCTATTCCGGTTTGCGTCTGACCTACCGGTTTGCCTTCAGGTCTTTGATGCAGCGGAGTCAGTTCAGTAGATTCTCTGAATATGATTTCGCTCCTCGACTGCGACCAGTAAGAGGTAATCCAATAATCAAAATTTCTGTTGACTGAATTGCGATAGGTCAGTTCAATTTCTGCTCCCCTTGATTTGGCTTCTCCAACATTCGCAGGAGGTACAGCCTTACCAAAAATCGGAGGCACGGTGTTTTGTCTTACATTAGAACCCAACAACATATCGGTTCTGTGTTCCGTAAATAAATCTACGGTCAGACTGAGTTTATTTCGAAATACACCAATATCAAATCCAAGGTTTTGTTTGGCGGCTTTCTCCCAACGCAAATCCGGATTTCCAGGGGCTCCCTCATTATATCGTATATATTCCTCGTATGTATTAGGCCATCCATAATAACCTTCTTCTAAGTTACGTGCTCCCCGCTGTGGATAGCCGTAGGTATCCCAAATAGTCAGGTAAGGCCATGTGCTTCCGGTTTCAACCCGATCATTACCCACCACACCGTAGGAATACCTTACTTTAAACCTGTCGAGCCAATCCAGGTTGTCTTTAATAAAACGCTCTTCACTTAGCATCCATCCGGCGGCCACGGAAGGGAATAAATCGAACCGATAGAGAGGTCCAAATTTTTCGGAACCATTGTATGCTGCGTTCATTTCAAACAGATACCGTCCAAAATAGTCGTAGGTAACACGCCCAACCCAGTCTTCACGCTTGCCCGGCCAGTTGCTGCCTCTTTCATACTCGCGACGACTGAACATGGCCATAGCCCCTACATTGTGATTACTGAAACTCCTGGCATAATCCAACTTCATTTCATAATACAGTGCACGCTCTGAATTATTTACATACACTCCTTCCGGCCTGTAATCAAGAGGCAATGGCGCCCAACCAAATCCATTATTGCCCGTGATGGGTTCATCATAGAATGTCCAGGCCTCCATATCGGCGGCTTCATCGTTCAACATATAAATCTGTGATTCATAGTCATAATAACCACCACTGAGATAGAATTCTTTATCTATGGTTTTTCTGGTATGCCCCCGGTCATAAATTCCACCACCGCTGGTGTTGCTACTTCTGAAGGTATTATCGTATGCCAGTTTACCCGAGGCAGAAAATCCCTCGGTAATAAAATCAAGCCTCTGGTTTAAGGTATAGTCCATATTCACCATGCTGCGAGGGTAAGTTCTCAATCCACTGTAATTAAGAGCATAATAGGGATTGTTTTGTGAATAGCGGCCATCTGTGGCGCCATACACGCCATCCTCGTACTGTAATATGGGTGCATCGCCCGACCAATGGGTGAGGCCGGCAAATATCCCTTCCTGAGACTGTTCCGAAGGTCCGGTCCGCAGTCCGTGCATAGCAGAAAAATTGGCCCGTAAGGTGGTGGTTTTGGTAACTTCAAAATCCAGGTTGGATCGTACATTCAATCTTTCGTACGAATAAGCGGGTACATATCCCTGCCCCAGGTCTCGTGAATTCAGGAGGTCGCCCACGTTGCTGTAGGCTGCCGAGGCGAAATACTTCACCCGACGTGTTCCTCCACTGGTGGTAATATTTATCCTTTGAGATTTCGCGAAATCGTCCTTAAGCATAATATCGTTCCAGTCAAAATTCTGATACGCGTAGGGATACTGTCCTGTTCTGTAGTATTCAATCTCCTGGTCAGCCAGGTAAAAGTCATTAAAAATACTCTGATCCAGACGACGTACACGTTCCAGGGCAATATTTCGTGCCCTCGCAGCATCGGGAATACCCATGGCTTCGATTCGTTTGGAGGCAGACTCGTAAGACATCTCGGCTTCTACATTAAAAGTTGCCTTACCAATTTCTCCACGTTTGGTGGTAACCAGTATAACCCCATTACCCCCTTTTACACCAAAGACTGCCGTTGCAGACGCATCTTTCAACACCGAAACACTTTCTACTTCACTGATATCAATCTCGTTCATAGAGCGTTCAATCCCATCAACCAATATTAAAGGAGAAGCATTATTCCAGGTAGTCTTACCGCGGATAAGAATTTCGGAAGGGGTATAAATTTTTTGCCCACTTTCCATATCTCCCCCGGGCATCCCCGAAACAGAAAGAACGGATACCCCCGGAATCATTCCCGTGAGAGCATCGGTCATATTCGTGACATTTCCCTGGGCTTTAATATCATCAGCCTTTGTAACGCCGATAGAGCCCACAATACTCTGTCTCTTTTGAACCCCATACCCTACGACTACCGCTTCTTCCAGGTATGTAGCTTCATAAGGTAATGTTACTTCTAAAAATTCATTCGCATTCGTGATTTCCAAAACCTTGGTTTCCATACCAACAAATCGAAACACCAGGCTTTGGCCAACCTCTGCCAGAATATTAAACTCTCCCTCGGTATTTGTAACAGTCCCGGTATTGGTACCTTCAATGATAACGTTTACACCAGGAAGAGATTGACCATTTTCATCGTTAACTTTTCCCCTTATGATCTGCGACTGAGCGAAGACCAGGGAAAAATTAAACATAAAGATGGCAGAAAGAACAATTAATTTTCGCCAACATTTCATAGTTTAAATATTTTAATATCGTTAATAATATCGAAGAACAATAACGGTTCAATCATGATGCTAAAATTTAAAGATTTAAAATTTATTTAAAATTTTCTCTCATACATTATATTGTATTTTTAACTAGAGTCATTACAACCCTCCTTTGGTAGGATTCTCCTTAAATGAAATAACACTAATTTAGATTTACCAGTGATGTCCATACTTCAAAAATAATAATTAAAAAAGCTTTTTAGATTTCTTTTCAAATGTATCGATCCCCTCTTAAAAAAACATTAATAAACAATTAATGGACACATAATTTTGTATTAAAAGACCAGAGCAGGTATGAATTTTCTTTGTTTATCAAGACCTTTGCCTGTGGAATTTTTTTTTCAACACAGTGAAAATAAAGAATGACTGTTGATTAAAATTACACGTATTGGAATAAAAGCGCGGAAAATGATTCATAAAATTCTTTGTATAAAACCGATTAATGAAATATTAATTCTTTTTTAAGTCCGGTGGGTTATATTTATGATAAAATTTTAATAAATACTCTGGCAGGAAAGGTCAAATACAGAACTACTCTGGGTATTAAATTACCTGTTCATTGCATGTAAGCTCCTTTTATTTAACATCTTATAAAACCATGTCTTCGTCTCTTTCTAAACCAAAGCCTGCCTATACCCATAATAAAACTCTTTTTTATGAAAATAAATTGTAAAGTAGTTGAATTAATCCTCATTATTATTTTTTCCATTTTCCCCATATCAAACTGCCATAGCCAGGAATCGTTAAAAAAGGAGTTACAACCCTTTTCTTTGACCCTGGAAGAAGTGATTGCCCAAATGAAGCCTTACAATGGCCCGAATTCTGACCAACAGGTAGAAACAAACACGGTTTTGGGTAAGCTCATGTGCGGTTACCAGGGATGGTTTCGTGCCCCGGGCGACGGCTCAGGACAGGGATGGGTACACTGGGGGCGCAGTAGAGAGTTTAATCCCCAAAGGCTCACCATTGATTACTGGCCCGATACCCGTGAGTTAACGGATGAAGAAAAACATCCCACCCCTTTCAAACATGCCGATGGCAGCACAGCCTATGTATTCAGCTCCATGAATAAAAAAACAGTTGTGCGTCATTTCCAGTGGATGAAGGAAGCCGGGATTCATGGTGTATTTTTGCAGCGATTTATTAATGGTACAGAGCCTGCGCAAAAGTTGTATGGTTATACAAAAGTATTGGAAAATGTACGCGAAGGGGCAAATACCCATGGTCGATCGTGGGCATTGATGTACGATATGAGCAGTGTGGGAAACGCTGAGCGGGCCCTGCGACTTTTCAAAACCGACTGGAAACGCCTGATTGACCATATGAAGCTTGGAAAAGACCCCAATGATAAAGCATACCAACACCATAACGGCAAACCTTTAGTGGCCATCTGGGGGCTCTTTGAAAACCGCGAGGGGATGCCTGAATTTTACCATGAAATCATCGATTTTGTAAAGAATGATCCGGTATACGGTGGATTCTCCGTGATGATTGGAGGCGAAAACCACTGGCGATATGGAGAAGGTGAACAGTACGAAATCCTGCGCGAAGCCGTGAAAAAGGCAGATATCATATCTCCCTGGACCGTTGGAAGGTACCGCTCACCCGAAGGTGCCGCAGAATTTATTAAAGAAATGCATGCACCCGATATCGAATGGTGCAAAGAACACGACATTGATTTTTTGCCTGTTGTATTCCCCGGATTTAGCTGGCACAATTTAAAACAAGACGCCCCTCTTGATCAGATTCCCCGGCTTCAGGGTCAGTTTTTGTGGCAGCAGATCTACGAAAACCTGCAATTGGGTGCACGGATGATATATGTAGCCATGTTTGATGAAGTAGACGAGGGCACAGCCCTTTTCAAGGTACATCCCGATCCACCGGTGGGACCATTTCTGGATTACAAGGGTCTTCCAGCCGATCATTATATGTGGCTGGTGGGCCAGGCACAGAAGGCATTACAAAATAAGCTGGAAGTGAAAGAGACTCCGCCTGAACGGGTGGATATTGATTCCTCACTTCGTTCGGAATAACAAGGCTGGTATACCCTAAAAGAACACCACTTTGCCCGGCAGATTCCTCCCTTTGGTCGGAATGACGATTCGCAGGGAGGGAATGGGGGAAGAGATAGTGGCGCCGCCACTATCTCTTCCCTCTCTCTCTAAGGTATGGGGTCATTCCGAGATCCCACCTAAAGAAAATTTAGGCACAATATGTATATGACAGTTAGAGGATGCTTTACCACCAGTCGTTTTATTTGTTTCTTTCTTCTTCTTTTGCCTTGCCGCAAAAGAAGCAAAAGGTCAAGGCTGCGGATAATTAATGTGGTCATAATTTGATTAAACAGGCCACATTGGGCTCGCCATGGGCTCGGCTCAAAAAGCTCCGTTTCACTAAGACTTGTTACCGGGAATTCTCCAAGGCCGATCCTCCCACTGCCTGAAGATGGATGCGAGTTTATAATGAAATTTTGTTGATCCACAAGGCAATCATGTCACTGAATTATAGCATCTTACGGAATTCTGTCATTGGTA